>NZ_JZIR02000040.1:0-3389 GCF_000961955.2 Hymenobacter sp. AT01-02 | reverse complement strand
TACGGCTACAGCGTGTAGCCGTAGCCGGGGCCGCGCTAGTGAGGAAGGGGGAGCTTTTCAGGACTAGCCAATGCTGCGGATGACGCCCCCATCTACGCGCACGGAAGCGCCATTGGTAGCGGCGGCCAGTGGGCTGCACAGGTAGGCCACCATGGAGGCTACTTCGTCGGTGGTGATGAAGCGCTTGAGCAGGGATGAGGGACGGGCGTCGCGGAAGAACTCGTGCTCGGCATCTTCCCGGGTTTTGCCCTCGCCGGCTAGTTGGCGCAAAAATTCTTCTACCCCCTCAGAAGCAGTAGGGCCGGGCAGCACGGAGTTTACGGTGACGCCCGTACCCGCCGTAAGTTCGGCTAGGCCCCGCGCTACGCCTAGCTGGGCGGTTTTGGTAGTGCCGTAGTGCACCATCTCCGCCGGAATCTGCAAGCCCGATTCGCTACTGATAAACAGAATACGGCCCCAATTTTTGCTCAGCATCTGGGGGAAATATTGGCGGGATAGGCGCACCCCACTCAGCACGTTCACCTCGAAGAAGCGCAGCCAGTCTTCGTCCGAAATTTCGGCAAACGGTTTAGGCTCAAAAATGCCCACGTTGTTTACCAGGATATCGACCGTGGGCACTTCCATGAGCAGGTAGTTCACCTGCTCGGCTTTGCTGAAGTCGACGGGCACGCCCCGCACAAGGGCAGTAGCGTTTCGGCCAAGATGACGGCGCGTGCTTCTTCTAGGCGCGCTTCGGTGCGGCCCGTAAGAATGACCTCGGCGCCCTCGGCAGCTAGGCGGCGCGCAATAGCCAGGCCAATGCCGGCGGTAGAACCCGTAACTAGGGCTACTTTACTGGTGAGTTGTAAATCCATACGGAAGAGATGGTGGAAGGAAACTTCTGCCTTAAACCACCAAGAGCCCAATTTGTCTGCGCTGGGTGGTATTGCACAATTATGGCCTGGGCTGGCCGCTAGGGGTATAAAGCCGTATGAGAAAGTCAATTGCACTGCCTTCTACTATTACTCCTGCCTTCCTATGAAACTCAAACCACTGAAGAAACAAACTCTTGTCATTACGGGCGCTACTAGCGGCATTGGCCTAGCCACTGCCCGCATGGCGGCCGAGGCCGGCGCAAAGCTGGTACTGGCTGCCCGCAGCGAAGAAGACCTGCAAAAAGTAGCCGCCGACTTAACTCGTCGCGGCGGCCAGGTAGCTACCGTGGTGGCCGACGTAGCCCGTATTCCCGATATTCAGCGCGTTGCCGCTACTGCCAAAGAAAAATTCGGGGGCTTTGATACCTGGATTAATAATGCAGCTGCTTCCATTTGGGGGCGCCTGGAAGAAGTAAGCGACGAGGACAGCCGCCGCATGTTTGATACCAACTACTGGGGCGTGGTAAACGGCTCTTTAGAGGCTATTAAATACCTCAAACAGCACGGCGGCGCTCTTATAAACCTGGGCAGCGTAGCCTCCGACATTGCTTTTCCTCTGCAAGGCATGTATTCGGCCAGCAAGCACGCAATTAAGGGCTTCACGGATGCCTTGCGCATAGAACTGGAAGAAGAAGGGCCCCGGTTTCCGTGACCCTCATTAAGCCTGCGGCCATTAATACGCCCTTCCCGCAGCACGCCAAAAACTACATGGACCGGGAGCCTCAGCTGCCACCACCCGTGT
The DNA here is from genome assembly GCF_000961955.2 of Hymenobacter sp. AT01-02. Lineage (NCBI taxonomy): Bacteria > Pseudomonadati > Bacteroidota > Cytophagia > Cytophagales > Hymenobacteraceae > Hymenobacter > Hymenobacter sp. AT01-02. Next base: position 1,733 of record NZ_JZIR02000040.1, on the reverse strand, counting down.
ACGAGCCCGAGGAAGTAGCCAACGCCATCATTCACGCGGCCCAGCACCCCGAGCGCGACGTATATATTGGGGGAGGTGGCAAGATGTTCAGCTCTCTGAATAAGCACATTCCGCGGGCCATGGACTTCATGAATGAGAAGATAAACATGAAGCTGCAAACCCGCGACGAGCCCCCACGCCACCCCGCTGGCTCCTTACACCGCCCCGAGGTGCGCGACGGACAAGTGCACGGCGACCACCCTGGCTATGTTATGAAGAAAAGCCTGTACACCCGCGCTAGCCTGCATCCTGTCCTGACGGGGGCTTTTGCTGCGCTGGCCGGTGGAGTACTGGTAGCCCTGCTTTCTGGCCGAGACGAATAAGCCTGAACGCTCCCGCATCCTACGACAAGAGCTCCGCTGCACTAGGTAGCGGAGGCTCTTGTCGTAGGATGCCGGGGGTGCGTTGGTTTGCGGCTCACCGGAAGCGCACTTGAGGCGGTAAGGTATTGCTTTGGTGGCTTTAGGTAGGGCTTCTGGCAATTAGCCCAAGGGCTGCCAGGTTTGTTCTACTACTGCGGCCGTGTTTGTGGAGAGGTAGTCGTTGTAGAGTTGCTCGGCTGGCCCTTGGCCCAGCACCGGTCCGCCTTCCGTGGGTAGTACTAGGAGCAGGGCATTGGGGGCTAGGCCCAAGGCAGTGGTGAGGTGCTGTTGTAGCGCACTGGTATTGAGTGGCCCTTCGGTTTGCTGGAGCTTCACCACGGTAAGGTGCTGGCCGTTGTGTTCGATGCGGGCAAAGACAGCAGCAGGCCCGGTTGAGAAAGTGTCGGTGCTCATAAGGTGGGGTTGCGGTTTGGTATGCTATACGCAAGGGCCTGCGCAATGGGCTAGCGAAGACCGCCCGTACCTAGCGTTTCACTGGGCCATAGCGCATACACCCTCATTTCGGCGAGCGGGAAGGCTGAAAAACCGCTGCTAGCCGCGCGAATGGCTAGGCAAGGCAGCAATAACCGATACAGGCCGTGCAACGGTACTGTGTTGCCAAAGTATGGGGCGAAGAAACGGGCAGATTGGTCGGTTTTTTCGGGGTACTTATAGAGACTTGCCCTAGTTGGCCGCAAAGGGGGCACTTGGTTTGAATAAGGACAGACAGAACGCAGCGTCCTGAACCTCAAACTTCATCATTTCCTCCATCCTCCTTTCAACCATGAAAAAGCAACTTTTCAGCCTCGCCATCCTCCTCGGTCTTGCTACCTCATTCGCCGAAACCACCGTTGCCGCCCAGGCTCCCGTATCTGGCCGTGAGCAGCGCCAGGACGGCCGTGGTAAAGACCATAAGCAAGGCAAGCATGGCCCCCAGGACCAGCAGCGCCGCACCGACCAGATGGCCAAAGAGCTTGACCTCAGTAGCAAGCAGAAGTCGAAGGTCGAGAAGATATTCCAGGAGCAGCAGCAGCAAATGCAGGCCCTACGTAGCCGCTCCGGCCAAGACCGTAGCCAGCACATGGCCGAAGCTAAGCGCATCCACGAAGCCGCCGACAAAAAGCTGAAAGATGTGCTTTCGAAAAAGCAGTACGCCCAGCTAGCGGCTAAGCGTCAGGAGCGTCAGCGCCAGATGGGCAGCCGCCAGGGCGACCGGCGCGGCGGCTTTGAGCGCCGCGAGGCCGGTGGCCGCAGCTAATGCAGCGGCAAACCGTAGATTTCGTCCCGCCGGTAGCCCGCCGTGGCTTCCTTAGGCCAAGAATCAGATGTAGC
>NZ_JZIR02000004.1:0-72874 GCF_000961955.2 Hymenobacter sp. AT01-02 | reverse complement strand
CTTAGTGGAATACCGAGCCGAAGACCCCAATGTGCCAATCAAGCGCATCCATAAGATGTCGGTAGCCCAGGCCCGGCGCGAAATGGCGGCAGTAGGCTTAGAACTGGCAGATACGGTAGAAACCTTGCCTCAGCAGCACCTGATGTTTTTTCGGCGCGCCCGCTAGCAGTTTCTTAGCTGATAATAGCCCGATGCGCAACTATAGTAGACGCGCCTAGCCCCGCCTGCTTCTTAGGCTAGACTTGTGCTCCATTTAGAGGGCGGCCGTACCTTTGTGGCATGTCCGTACCAGCCATTCCCGATCCGCGCCAGCTTTCCATCCACGACTTCACGTACGAGCTGCCTGCAGAGCGTATTGCCCCAGAGCCCCTCCCCGACCGTGACCAGTCGCGTTTGCTTTACTACCAGGGCGGTACCATCCACGACCAGCAATTTCAGGACTTACCCTCCCTCCTGCCTCCCTCTACGCTACTTGTGTTCAATGACACCAAGGTGGTACGGGCCCGCTTATTTGCCCAAAAGCCTACCGGCGGAATAGTAGAGCTGTTTTGCTTAGAGCCCGTAGCACCGCACCGGGCCATTGAGCCCGCCATGCAACAAACAGGCAGTTGCGTGTGGAAATGCTTAGTGGGTAATGGCAAGCGTTGGAAAAGCGGGGCCGTACAGCTGGAATTTGCAGTGCAAGGCCAGTCGGCTACCCTGACTGCTGAACGCGTTGAACACGGTGAAGGCTACGCGCTGATCCGGTTCAGTTGGGAGCCTGCTACCCTACCTTTTGCGGAAGTGCTGCGAGCGGCGGGTCATTTACCTCTACCTCCCTACCTCAACCGTGCCGATACGGACGTAGACGCCGTACGATATCAGACTGTGTATGCTGCGCACGAAGGAGCCGTAGCAGCGCCTACTGCCGGGCTGCACTTCTCAGAAGCAGTACTAGCCGAGTTGCGCGCGCGCCACATAAGTAGTGCCCGCGTTACGTTGCACGTGGGCGCTGGCACCTTTCAGCCCGTGAAGGCGGCTCAAATGGCTGAGCATCCCATGCACGGGGAGCCCATCAGTGTGACAGCAGCCACACTACGTCAGCTGTTAGCCCATCTCCCTGCGCCTATCATTCCCGTAGGTACTACCAGCCTACGAACTTTGGAAAGCTTGTACTGGCTAGGAGCTCACTTGGCCCAGCATCCCAATAACCCAGTATGGCACGTACGCCAGTGGCAGCCCTACGAAGCCGCTACCGAAGTTTCTGCCGCCGAAGCACTAACTGCCTTACTGCATCATTTAGAGGCAAACGGGGTAGAAGAACTGCACGCTACCACGCAGCTACTTATTGCTCCGGGCTATCAGTTCCGGCTTGTGCGAGGGCTGGTTACAAACTTTCACCAGCCTGAAAGTACCTTGCTGCTTTTGGTAGCCGCCTTAGTGGGCCCCACTTGGCGACAGATCTACGAGCACGCGTTAACCCACAACTACCGTTTTCTGAGTTACGGCGACAGTTCGTTGCTCCTACCCTAGCGGATTATGCAGGCCGGGCAGTTCATATAAACTTCATGACATGAGGTAGTTCTTGGGTAAGTATATTTCACCAACCACCAAGTACGGCGGCTTCTCACAACTTATTTCGAGAGGCGCGTATAAGGCTCAGACTCACTTCCCATTTGATTCTTTCCCATGAAAAAGATAGTAATGCTTGCCGCCGCCGTAATCTTCTCGACGGCTGCTTTCGCCCAGGGCGATAAAACCACCGTTCGTGACGATGCTACGGGTGCTAAAACCACAGTAGAAGAGCGCGACAACGGCACTGTAAAAGTAGAATCTCGTTCGGGCCGTACTAAGGCTGGCCAAAAGGCTTACAATACGAAAGAGGACGTAAAGCACGCTGGCAAAAAAACTGGCAGCGTGGTGAAGAAAGGCGCTCAGAAGACCGGAAAAGCCGTTAAGAAAGGTGCCAAAGCAGTGAAAAACAAAGCTGAGGACGTAGTAGACTAATCTACCCCTAGTAGTTACAAAAAAGCCCCGTTGCGGTATGCAACGGGGCTTTTTTATGCACCTGTGATTGAGAAAATTACTGTCCTACAATAAACACTGCATTACCGAAAAGCAGTTTACCGCCTTGCCAAAAGGCCCGGAACAAGGGATTATCACCGAGGTATACTACTTGGCCACGGCCCATGTCCTGCGTACCGAGCACAAACGTATCGGTGAGGACGCGGCGAGCCTTACGGCCGGTGAACCCGGAGGCATAGCTGTCCTTCTTCAACACACCTACGTTCCACCCACCTTCGGGCATAAAGCGGTAGTTCAAGGGGTCACGAATAAGGGCGTAGTAGGTGCTGCCGTACCCGAATGCCAGAGGGTGCGTGTTATCTAGTTGCACGCGGTACACGCTGCCTTGCACTTGCTCGCTCAACCGTTCGCGCTCCGAATCGGCGTAGCGGCGTAGGCTGGCGTAGGGAGACGCTTTTTTGGCGGCTGTGCTATCAGTTGGTTTCGTTTTTAGCAGGAAGTCTTTGCGCCCCGCTAAGAAGCGCGAGGCCCCTTCCAGAGCTATCAACCGCCCCCCGTTCCGCACCCAAGTCTTAATGCTTTCGAGCGTACGTTCCGGCAGAATATCCAGGTAGTTGCCGTCGGGCAGAATCAACACATCAAAGCGCCCCATAGGTACGCTGTTGAAATAATCCGTACCCAAGACCGTAATGGGGTACTGAAGCTGCTGCTCGAAGAAGTGCCATACCTCACCAAATGCGCTGGCATCGACGCCGGGGCCGGCCAACACGGCTACTGTGGGCTGCTTCAGGGGGCGCACGGAGCGCGAGCCTAGGTCGCCGCCGCTGGTAGAGAAGCCCGATTGCACCGCCTGCACCGCCACGCCAGCTGAGTCGGCTTGGGTGCGTACTAGTTGATCGAAGCGGGCACCAAGGCTTTCATTGCCCGTGCGAGTGATAATGAGAGTACCTCGCTGGTACTGCTTTCCCTCAGTTTCAAAGGGCTCATCAGCTACCCGTACTTTCACACCCATCTGCTGCAAACGACCCAGAAAACGAACATCAGGCAGGCTGTTCCAGCGGGCTAGGTAGGCATAGGGTTTGTTGGCTGTCGAGGCTGTGTTGCTGATAGCAGCTGGCTGGTTTTTGGCGTTTTTGGGGGCTACCCCTGCAGCAGGCAGTTGGTCCTTCAGAGCATATCCTTTCAACCCAAAAGCATACGGCAACGACCACGCCGTGAGGTCATAGGTTAGAGAATCTTCGAGAGTAGCTTGTGGCTCGAACAGCACCTTGATCAGCGTCGATTTGGGCTGGTACATGCTAATCACCACGTCTTGCGGCTCCAGCTGCACGGTTTCAGTTTTGCCAGTGGCATAGTTGAAGCCTGTACGCTTGCTGCGCTTGGTAGCGTACCCGTACTTAATCTGCTGCCGGTCGAGGTATTCGGTAAGGGCCCGAATCTGGCCGGGGTCACTGCTCCCCGCCAGCACGAACGACTTATAGTCGCCTTTAGGCTTAGTACGGGCTGTGGTGTAGAAGTTCTGAAACTCGCGCACTAGTTCCTCGTGGCGGTCGGCGGCAGCTTGAATGGTAGCTAAGCTAGTAGCATGGTGATGAGCAATGCGCTGCGTCAGAGTCAGCGTATCGCCATCGGTTTTGATATACTGCACGCCAGCAGGACCACCACCGCCCTGCTCGTAAGTCATGCCAATGGCGCCGTTGAAAGAAGGCCACGTGTCGCCGTAGAAAGGAGCAAAGAGGTCGTAGGTTTCGCGGGTGAAATACAGCCAATTGTTTTTATCGAACACCTGCCGGTTATAGTCGCCGATAATGTTCTGAAACTTACGCTGCCAAGGAGTAAGGTCGGCGTGGAACGGGCGGGCCGCTGGTGAGAAGTAGTAAGGATTATTTGGCCCCATCTCGTGAAAATCGGCGTGCACCTGCGGAAGCCACTGGTTGTACACCGTAATGCGCTGGCGGCTTTCCTGCTGGGTTTGCCACGCCCAATCGCGGTTCAGGTCGAAATAGTAGTGGTTGTAGCGCCCACCGGGCCAGGGCTCTCGGTGCTCCCAGGCATACGGTGACGCATTGGCCTGCTGATTCCGGACGCGGTTGTACCACTGCGCATACCGGTCGCGGCCATCAGGATTTACGCAAGGGTCCACAATGATGACCAAGTTCCGCAGCCACTGCTGCATCTGTTCATTCTGGGGGTTTGCCAGGTCGTAGAGTACCTGCATCACCGCTTCCGATGACACGGCTTCATTGCCGTGCACATTGTAGCTGAGCCATACCACCGCTGGCTTGGGACCCTGGGCGTTACCTTGCTCTAGCCCGGCCAGGCGCATGTTGTCGCGGCGCAGATCATCCAAACGGGCCATGTTTTCAGCAGAAGCTACGAATACCAGCTCTAGCGGCCGATTTTCATAGGTTTGGCCGTAGCGCTGCAGCTTCATCCGGCCGGGGCCATGCTGTACTACGTGGTCTACGTAGCGCAGTAGTTCGGCATGGGGAGTGAAGCGGGCGCCTAACTCATAGCCGAGAAACTGTGCGGGTGTGAGAAGCGGCCCATCGGCAGAGGACTGGGCAAAGAGGGACGGCGCCCAAAGCAGCAGCAAGAGCAGCCAGCTGGCGCGGAAACGAGAAACTAACACGGGCAAGAGTACAGGTTTGACAGAGAAATCCTGCGGAAAGGTGAATGTCAAAGAAAGCAGAAAACCTTGATTTTACAGCACTATATTGCCTTTTTGCAGCAATTGAGCTACTCGTCATCAATCGTGGCCTAGCCGGCGGGGGCTTGTTTAGCAGCATCCTCTATCTTGCTAATAAGCGCTGTAGTTGCGCGCCCCCTCTTCTATTCGCGTACCTTCTATCCTCCTTCCAATGTCGCACTCTTACTATCGTACCGCTCTAGTGGTAGGCCTAGGCCTCGCCTTGGCAGCTTCGGCACGGGCACAAAGCCCCGTTTCATATCCTCTACCTTCTGAGGCAGATAAAGCACAACTCAGCCAGCTACTAGCCGACACGCTATACATTCAGCAGCACTATACCAAAACGGAATATCAGATTCCGATGCGCGATGGAGTGAAGCTATATACGGTAGTGTATGCGCCTAACGACGCCAACAAGGTACGGTATCCCATCATGCTCAACCGCACGCCCTATGCCGTAGGGCCATACGGCACCGGCAAGTACAAGAAGGTCTTAGGGCCCAGCAGTACCATGCTGCACGAGGGCTACATCTTCGCGTACCAGGACGTACGCGGCCGCTACATGTCGGAGGGGCAGTTTGTGGATGTGCGCCCGGAAAAGGATACCCACAAGGGCAAGCAGGACATCGACGAGGGAACCGATACGTACGATACCATTGAATGGCTTCTCAAGCATGGCCCGAAGAATAATGGGCGGGTAGGCCAGTGGGGCATTTCCTACCCCGGTTACTACACGGCCACGGGCCTCCTGAGTCGCCACCCAGCGCTGAAAGCTGCCTCGCCCCAAGCCCCAATTGCCGACTGGTTCTGGGATGATTTTCACCACAATGGGGCCTTTTTTCTACCCCACGCTTTCAATTTCCTGGCCTCCTTCGGGCTAGCTCGCCCCCAGCCCACGCCAACCGGCAACCCCGGCTTCAAGCACGGCACGCCCGATGGCTACGACTTCTTTCTGCAAATGGGGCCGCTAAAAAATGCCGACGCCAAGTACTACCAGGGCAAAGTGGCCTTCTGGAATGAAATGGCCCAGCACCCAAACTACGACGAGTTTTGGCAAGCGCGCAACCTACGCCCCCACCTCAAGAATCTTAACAGAGGCACGGCCGTCTTAACGGTCGGTGGCTTTAATGACGCCGAGGATCTGTTTGGCGCCCTGAAGACATATGAGGCCATTGAGAAGCAAAACCCAGGCATGCGCAATGGCCTAGTCATGGGTCCTTGGGTGCACGGCGGCTGGGCCCGCGGTACCGGAGAGTTAGTGGGCAATGCGGCCTACGGTGAATCCCCTTCCCTGTACTACCAGAAGGAAATTGAGGCCCCTTTCTTTAAGTCCTATCTTAAGGATGGCAAGCCCGCCTCTACTCCCGAGGCTACTATCTTTGAGGGCGGCACCAACCGCTGGCGCACATTTGCTGCCTGGCCGCCCACGGCTGCCGAAACCCGGACTCTGTATTTCCAGCCTCAAGGTCGTATTGGATTTGAGCAGCCAGCTGCAGGCGCCGAATTTGATCAGTACGTCAGTGACCCGGCCCACCCCGTTCCTTTTTCAGAAGCCACTACTGTAGGAATGACCCGGGAATATATGACCGACGACCAGCGCTTTGCCGCCCGCCGCCCCGATGTGCTCACCTACCAAACCGATGTACTCACAGAAGATCTAACCTTAGCAGGTCCAATTGAGGCCCTGCTCCAAGTAGCTACCACTGGTACTGATGCAGATTGGGTAGTAAAAGTTATTGATGTGTACCCCAATGACACGCCTGATAATGCTCGGTTAAACCCAATGGTGCACCTGGGCGGCTACCAGCAAATGGTGCGCTCAGAAGTAATGCGCGGCCGCTTTCGCAACAGCTTTTCAAAGCCCGAGGCGTTTGTGCCGGGCCAGGTAACCGCAGTTCCGTTCACTGTTCAGGACCTGTGCCACACCTTCCGCAAGGGGCACCGCTTGATGGTGCAGGTGCAAAGCACCTGGTTTCCATTAGTAGACCGCAACCCCCAAACCTTTGTACCCAATATCTTCGAGGCTGACGAGAAGGATTTTCAGTTAGCTACTCACCGGTTATATCACTCACCTCAGCACGCTTCTCAACTAGTAGTGAAAGTGCTGAAATAGTTGCAGTTCCACGCTACCTACTGTTTACAATCATAAAAGGCCCGTCTGCTGTAGCTGAATGGGTCTTTTATGATTGTAAACCTGCTTTCGTAAGCTAACCTTTTACTTTCTCCTGAGCCTTTTTGTGCTCTTTGTTCACCTCGTGTAGTGCACTTTCCAGCACGCCACGGCCGAACAAGCAGATGCCTGCGTTAAAGACACCTAGGGCCAAAGTGCCCGCGCCAACCCATTGCGCAGTTGGCACTTTTTTCTGCTGCAAGCTAGTGGCCCATTGTACTAGGCAGGTGCCAAACCCAATGGTCATCAGCCCAGCCGGGGCGAAGAGCAACGACTTCTTTTTGTGTGTCATAGTGAAAGAAACAAAGAGTGAAATAAGCACAGCGGTAAGCACAGCCGGTGCATAGACCGTACAAACACGCATCCTTTCAATCGTACCTTTGCGTGCCGGGGTTACAGTTGCTCCCACATTTACCAGCCGTTTTGCGCGGCGTTGTCTTTGCCTATGCTTGTTCCTCCCTACCAGCGTCTCTTAGAGGCTGCCTTTACGAAGCCGGCCGATGCTACTCAGTATTTGCATGCCACCACTATCTCAGCCTACCGCACCTTCGAGCAAGCCGACACTGCTGAGCTGCCCTTCCGCTTCGAGCGGGTGCGGCTGGGAGTAGCCTTGGCGTTAATGAAACTTCTGGCTGACCTTGGCGATAGTGAGGAAGCCCGCCGGGTGCTAGATGTATTACACCGGGCACTACGGGCGCGCTCTGTTACTGAAATTGACACCACCATCAATAAAGATGCGAAGGTTTTTGAGCAGCTCTACACGAACCTCTACGTGAACGAAGATGGTGAGCAGCTGCTAGGATTGTTTGAGCGTGCTCTCGACGCCGACACCCAACCCCTCATGGACGCTGTTATCCGGGAAGCCCTAATTCTAGCGCCCAAGCTTGATTTCAGCCACCACGACGAGGACGACGAAGAATAGTATTACCAATTCAATAGAAAAAGAGAGGCCGCTCCACACTAATGGAGCGGCCTCTCTTGTTACTAGAAGACAGGAGTTAGTAGCCTTCGTTCTGCACTAGGTTAGGGTTGGCGTTGATTTCTCGCAATGGAATAGGGAAGATCAGACGAGGCGAGTTGTATGGAAGCACAACAGGAGTAGAGCTTAAGTCAACCGTTGATTCTTGATTGCGCTTTAGGTCACCCAAACGGAAACCTTCCAACGCCAATTCTAACCTACGTTCCTTCAGTATATCTTCTATAGAAAGGGTTGTAAGAGGGTTCAGACCTGCACGGCTGCGAATGATATTGATATCATCTAGAGGACGAGCACCTGTGGTTGTACCCGCACGAAAGTTACTTTCTGCTCGATTCAGATACATTTCTGCTAAGCGAAACAGCTTGATATTGCCGTACAGCACATCATACTTGCCAGAATAAGTTGGGTCTCCTCCAGTCGGGTCGATAAGAAATAAATCAAGTCGCTCGTCGCCAGGCTCAAAAAGATTGATTAACTGCTCATTGATGTTCACGTCGCCACGACGATTAACGGAGTAGAAAGTATTCAGCTCGTTAACTCCACTTTGCGAGGAAACCTGAACAGCAAAGATGTCTTCTGTAGAATTAGCTAATAAGTCGTTAGGAGAGCTAAACTCATCGGCATATTCTGGCACTAGGGTATAACGACCTGAACTAATAACGCGAGTAGCGGCGGCAGCTGACTCAGCAAACCGGCCTTGCTGTAAATACACTCGTGACAACAGTGCGGCTACGGCGTATCGATTGGCGAAAAAGCCATTGTTGTTGGTGGGGTTAGCCGTAATTAGCCGCGCCTCCGCAGTAGTTAGATCGGTGAGCACCTGTTCGTACACTTGCGCTACGGTATTACGGCTCACTTGGCTCTCGGCTGTAATAACTGTAGTAGCGTGAGTACTAGTGGTACGCCAGGGTTAGTAGTAGGATTACCATCGTTCCAAGCGCGAGCATACAAGCGCACTAGATCAAAGTAAAGTAAGGAGCGGATAAATTTTGCTTCTCCCTCTACCCGAGCCTGTTTAGCAGGGGTGTCCAACTTATCCAAGTTGGCCAATACCGTATTTGTACGGTTGATAACATTATAGGCATTTACCCAAATAGCTTCTACAAAGCCATTGTCTCGCAGAATTTGCTTGCGCACTATTTGGTTGGGTGGAATAAAGGTTCCAACAAAGGAAATGTCACCGTTGTCAGCGAGGAGGTCTGACATTAGCTGAATGTAGCCGCCGTATGCCTCTGCGTTTTGGATACCAGCATAACACCCAATAAGGGCAGCCTCTACGTCGGCAGAAGTGGTAAGGGCAGTACTGGCATCAATGGAATCCGTAGGTTCCACATCAAGCTTGCTGTTGCAAGCAGTAAATGTTCCTGTGAGTAGGCAGGCCGTTATTAGGCCAAACAGTATTTTTTTCATGGTAGAATGCTAGCTAGGAAAATGACGGACACCGGCACGTAAAGCCAAGCTTAAAGCCCAATGTTGACACCAATGGTGAAGGTCTTGGGCTGTGGAGCGGTATAGAAGTCAATACCTTGGTTGATGTTGTTTTGGCTCTGGCTAGCTGAGCCTGTTAGGTAGTCAGTACTTACCTCAGGGTCCCATCCTTTATATTTCGTGAAGGTGACTAAGTTTAGTCCTTGCACAAAAACTCGTAGGGATTGGAGATACACCTTTTGAGCAATAGCTGCGGGTAAGTTATAGCCTAATACAATCGTACGCAGGCGTCCGTAGGAACCGTCGCGCACAAAGCGAGATGACAAACCGATGCCATTGCCCCCTAAATACTCTGCACGGGGCACGTTGGTAATATCACCTTGCTTCTGCCAACGCTGCAATTGGTCACGCGTTTGATTATCCGGGCCATTGTTGAAACCAACCGAATAATACTGTGCACCACCGTCAAAAACTTTGTTGCCAAATACTCCTACCAGAGTAGCCGTTAAATCAAACCCTTTAAAGGAGAACGTGTTTGTAAGCCCTCCCGTCCACTTGGGGTTTGGGTCGCCCACAGGTACCAGCGTAGCTTCATTGATATCATTGGTGGTACTGCGGTTGATACTACCGTCCGAATTCGTTGAGTTCAGATAATATAAAGCATCACCGTTTGCAGGGTCCACTCCAGCGTACTCCGGGCCAACAAATACTCCGAGAGGCTGTCCTTCTTGAGCACGGCTCAAGAAGCTCCCTAAAATAGGTGGTCCGTCGAGGTCAGTAACGCGGTTGACGTTGCGCGATGCATTGAAGTTAGTAGTCCACGTGAAAGCGCCTACTAGGTTACGGGTAGTCAGTGTGAACTCGACACCGCGGTTGCGCATACTGCCTACGTTGCGGAACAAGGAAGTAAAGCCACTAGTAGCCGCTACGGGCGCAAATAATGCTAGGTCCGTTGTGCGCTTCTCGTACACATCTACCTCACCCGAGATGCGGTCTTGCAAAAAGCCAAACTCGATACCAGCATCAGCTTGCGTAGTAGACTCCCAAGTCAGGTCCGGGCTAGCTAGCGACTGGGGCCGTTGACCCGGGATACCAACGTAGCCAGAAGTACCAGCAAATAATGCCCGTGAAGCAAAGTTGGGGAAACCTTGGTTGCCCGTGCGACCAATGCTTATGCGGGGTTTCAGCAGGCTTAGAACTTTGTTGTCACTCAAAAACGACTCTTCAGTAGCTAGCCATCCTAACGAAGCGGCCGGGAAGAATCCGTACCGGTTGTTGGTTCCGAAGCGTGAAGAACCATCATAACGAGCACTTAAGCCCAGCAGATACTTGCCAGCTAGGGCATAGTTAGCACGCCCAAAGTAAGATACGAGCGTATTGTTTGTGCGGCTTGAACTGCCGCCTGTGATTAAGCTAGAGTTAGCTAAGGTTTTATAAGCATCCGAAGCAAACTGGGTGCCCGTTACGTTGTTACTAGTAAGCTGCGCTGACTCGTACGAAGTACCAAGAGTAAACTCTAGGTTATGTAAATCATTAAACGTGTTGCGGTAAGTAGCAAAGTTGTTGACTACTACCCGTGCATTGGTAGCACGCGCACTGAAACCATAACCGTTCGTAGGACCGGTGTTGCGAGACGTAACTCTACCTAAGAACTGATCTTCACTCTGATTTTGCACATCAATTCCTAGTTCGGAGCGGAATGACAGGCTCTTAAGGATATCCAGTTGAGCGTACACATTGCTTAGTGTCCGGTAGATAATAGTCGTATATGACCCATTATCTACGCCCAACAGGGGATTATAATAGAATGGGAAAGTAGAGTTAGGGTTACCCGTAGCTGGGTCTAGCGCCCCACTCAGCAGGTTAGTGCGGGGGTCAATGAGCGGGGTTATAGGAGCCAATGCCACAGTTTGCATAGGGCTGCTAAAGGCGTTGTCGTTAGGCAAGCGTTGGTTACGCGAACGAGAAAGTGCCGCGTTTATACCAATTTTCAGCTTATCAGTGGCTTGATGGTCAACATTGAATCGAGTGGATATCCGCTCATATTTGTTGCTAACAATGATACCTTTCTGGTTACTATACTGGCCGGAAATAAAGAATCTAGTTTTATCATTTCCTCCGCTAGCGCCCAAATCGTACTGGCTAAACGATGCATCCTGGAATACTTCATCTTGCCAGTCAGTGTCGTAGGTAAGTGGGTCAGCTCCTGCTGCGTATGTACGCAAGCGAGTGGCATTAGCAGTGGCAGAACGACCACTGTTTACCAGAGCTTCCGTTAGGAGCGTGACATATTCTTCCCCATTCAAAAACTCGCGCTTATTAGTGGGCCTGCTAGTGCCCGCCTGAAAGCCTAAGGTAAAACGAGTAGCTCCAGCCTTGCCCCGCTTCGTAGTAACCAGTACTACTCCATTGCTAGCGCGCGACCCATAAATAGCAGAAGCTGCAGCATCTTTCAATACGCTGATGCTCTCGATATCATTGGGGTTAATATCCGCAATCGGGTTCGTTGCGGCTGAGGTTGAAGAAAGATTATCAGCCAGCACCGGGATGCCATCTACCACATAAAGCGGCTGGGTGTCACCGCTAATGGAAGCAACTCCGCGCACCCGCACCCGAATACCTTGACCCAGTTTGCCGCTACTGTTCTCAATAAATACACCAGCAGCTCGGCCCTGAATAGACTGCTCGAAGCTTTGCACTGGCTGGTTACCAACTTCCTTGGCACCTAGTTGCACTACTGAGCCTGTTAGGTCCTGCTTCGATTGCGTACCGTATCCTACCACTACTGCTTCGCCAAGAGTGGTAGCACTCGTTTTCAGCGTTACAGGGATAGTAGTACGGTCACCTACTACCACATTCTGAGTTTCAAAACCAATAGAGCTGATTACAAGAGTGGCGCCTGGTTGTACAGATAGGGAGAATCTGCCATCAGAATCAGTGCTGGCTCCGTTGGTGGTGCCGCGCTCTAGTACAGTAACACCTGGTAAGCCACTACCGCCACCATCGGTTACCTGGCCACTTATTGCGCGCGTTTGTGCTACGGCCGCCGATGATAAGGCAATGCCGCATGCAGAAAGAATGAGTACATGTTTTTTCATGCCATCAGGTTTAAAACCCATTAAGTTGAACAATGCCTTCCCTCCTCTATTTTACTACCAACAGTTGGTATATCCGCAAATAATCAGCGTTACCCCATGCAAATTAGGGTCAAAAATCACAAAACGTGTAAATATTTTTAATACACCCCTTCTCCAGCATAGGTAGCTGTAATTGTATTGTTTACTTAAAATCATATGTATGAGCATGAAATACGAATTCGCACTGTTCAAATTAGTAATCGAATTTTCCTGTTTTACTCCATAGAATCATCCAAATTAGTTTTGGCCCTGCCCCCTCCCTACCTTTACCCTGCTTGCCACACCCACGGCTTCTGAGCCCCTGTCACGCTCTTTTTCTTACGAATGCCTGATATTCATTACCTGACGACTGCCGAGCAGGTACAGCAAGTTGCCGAGGCCTTGCGTACTGCTGCCCGCATAGCTATTGATTTGGAGTTCGATGATATGCGTCACCGTTATGGCCGCAACCTCGCCCTGATTCAACTGTATGATGGCAACACGGTCTACCTGCTCGATCCTCTTCCCCTCACGAACCCAGCTCACGACTTAGAGCCCCTTTGGATTATTCTGCGCGACCCAAGTGTGGCGAAGGTATTTCACAGCTGCAAGTCAGATATTCTGCTTCTAGATGAGCTCTACGGAGTACACGTACGCAACATTGTTGACACGAGCGTACAATATACGCTGCTAGCGGAGGCTGATAATAACATTTCCCTGGGTCGCCTCATCCAAGCCGAGCTAGGGCTGGAAGTAGACAAAGGAGAGCAAAAATCCAACTGGCTAAAGCGTCCTCTTACGGAAGCGCAGAAGCAGTATGCCGCCAATGATGTCCTGTATCTGTTTGAGTTGGCTGACCGCCTTCAGGCAAAACTAGATGCGCTAGGCCGCACGGCGTGGTCAGAGCAGGAAAACAAAGCCCTGGAAGATGTGCGATACACCCGCGACGACCGGCCCCATTTGCGCCTAGCAGGCAAATACCGCATCATGCCCCAGGAGATGCCTATGTTCCGGGACCTGTTTCTGCTCCGCGACGAGGTAGCCCGCCACATTGACCGCCCGACCTACATGGTTGTCAGCAACGACCGGCTAGCCGAACTTACCCGCCAACCGCTTACTAGTACCGGCGAATTGCGTAACGCTCCTGGTTTGCACCCCGAGCTGAAGCGCAGCCCGTTTGCGGAGCGTCTCCTTAGTTTAGCTCATGATGAGCTGGCGCCCGAGCAGCCCCTGTCGCAAGAGCAGCGCCGCTTTCCCTTCCGCCGTCGCCTCAGCGGTGCCAAAGCAGCCCAAGCCGATGCCCGCGAAGCGCTCCTGATGACTTTAAAAACCCATTTGGCGCAAGACCACAATACGTTTCTGGCTAACCTAGTTCTTAGCAACCGACTGATTGCCGACATCATTGAGCAGGGCGCCGACCAAACGTTGCGTCCTTGGCAGCACCAGCTCTTGCAAGAGGCCGCTTCTCGCCATGATCTGGATTTCGGTCAGATTGCGGCGCCTTTTCAACTCATCGACTAACCTATCTTTTATACAGTACCATCCAGCCCGGCTGCTCTCTGAGCAGCTGGGCTGCTTTTTGACGGCTAAGGCTCGATGTTCTATTATAACGCACGAACGCTAGCGTCCACTGATATCGGCACTAAGAAGCAGCACAGTGAACGGATTATAACTACTTCGGCTGGTTTTGTTCTATGAGCGAATATTCTCTGAATATCACTGGGATGTAGGTGGGCGTAGATTTGCAGAATGCTGATTTTAATACTTGCTTGCCAGCTAGTTTGTCTTGCGCAGGCAGGTAGGAACCCCACAGGCTGGTAGTTGGCAGCTAGTTTCGGACTCGATTACCCGCTGGGCTCCCCTGCTTTCTACTACCCCACCTATGTTGAGTCACGGCCAAGTTGTACGGTTGATTTTTGGGTTGAAACTGCGGGAACTGCGGCAAGAGCGTGGCTATACGCCCACGGAACTGGCTCGCGCCTGCGACGTATCGGTATCTTATCTCAACGAGATAGAAAAAGGGAAAAAGTATCCGAAGGCCGATAAGATTCTAAGTCTGAGCAAGGTGCTAGACGTTAGCTACGACCAGCTTACTTCCCTCACGCTCAGCCGCCGCTTAGAGCCTATTTCTGAGTTGCTACAATCAGATTTGCTGAAGGAGTTTCCACTGGAGATGTTTGGGCTGGACCCATTGCGCATTGTAGAGCTGATTGCTAACGCTCCAGCGAAGATGAATGCCTTCATCAGCACGCTTTTCGAGATAGGGCGCAACTACGAAATGCGTCAGGAGCACTTTTTCCTGGCGGCCCTGCGCTCTTTTCAGGAAATGCACGACAACTACTTTGAGGAGCAGGAGCAAGATGTGCGCACCTTCACCGTCGAGCACAAGCTGAACGCTACGGCTCCCTTCGACCGGAGCCAGCTAGAGCGGGTCCTAATAGAAAAGTACGGCTATACCATTGACCGAACTGCGCTGGGTGAGTACACGAACCTGGGGCGGTTACGCTCGGTGTTTCAGCCCAAGGCCAACCGCTTGCTTTTGCGGCCCGGCTTAACGGGTGCGCAGGAGGGCTTTGTACTGGGCCGGGAGGTAGCCTTCAACTACCTCAACTTGCGCGAACGGCCCTATGTGAATGCCAACTTCCCAGTGCGTTCCTTCGAGGAAGTGCTCAACAATTTCCGGGCATCTTATTTTGCCGGAGCCCTGCTGATGGAGGAGGAAACCTTGGTGCGGGATTTACAGCGCTTCTTTGCCGCCAAGAAATGGGAGCCTACCCTACTGCTCGACTTGCTAACGAAGTATGACGTGTCGCCGGAGATGTTTATGCAGCGCATTACCAACCTGCTACCGCGCCATTTTGGGCTACAAAGCTTGTTTTTCCTGCGCTTCGACCAGGCCAACGCGGCGGCGGGCTACAAGCTTACAAAGGAGCTACACCTTTCGCGTCTGCACAACCCGCACGGCAATGAGCTGCACGAGCACTACTGCCGACGCTGGATTTCATTACGCCTGCTTTCGGAACTGCGCCTACAGCCCATCGGAACTTCGCCCAATTTTACGCTGGGTGCCCAACGCTCTCACTACCCTAACAACGACGAGTACCTGTGCATTACAGTAGCCCGGGCCGGTTCGGCGACGGAGCCCGCTGTGAGCGTAACCGTGGGGCTGCTCTGCGACGATAACTTGCGCCAAAAGATCCGCTTCCTCGACGACCCCGCCATTCTGCACCGGGAAGTAAACGAAACGTGCGAGCGGTGCACCATTCCTAACTGTGAAGTACGGGCCGCGGCCCCCGTTGAAATTGAACGGCGCCAGCACCAACAAGCACTGGAAGAGGCTGTGACAGCCTTAGTGAACGGAGCCTAGCTACTCCTTGGCACATGCAGTAGCTGTGTACAACTAAAAATCTGTACTCTTTCGTTGGTGCTGTGCTAGGCGGCCTAGACACATAGCACAGCACTTCCATTGCCATACACCCTACTCCATTTTTCATGCGGCGTTTCCTACCTGCCTTTTTGCTAACTCTTGGTTTACTACTTCTACTGGGGCTAGGAGCAGCATGGTACGTGTTGTGGAAACCTAATGTGCGCGTTTCTCCCTTTGGGCCCGCTTACATCTACATCCGCACGGGCACAGGGTACGCTGCTGTGCAGGACTCCTTGCTAAAATATGATCTGCTAGAAGAGCCTAGAACCTTTGCATGGCTGGCCGCCCGGCGCGATTATCCGACGCATGTGCAGCCCGGGCGCTACTTGGTTTCGCCAGGCCTCAGCAACCAAGAATTGCTCGATAAGCTGCTGCGTGGCGAACAGGACACGGTAGTGTTTGAACTCAACGCTTTTAAGTACAAGCCTCAGTTGGCGCGCCAAATCTCGCGGCAACTAGAGGCCGATTCTGGCAGTTTGCGCCACTTGTTGCAGGATAATGCCTTTTTGGAGCGTCGCTATCAATTGGATACCACAACCATCCTCACGCTGTTCCTGCCAGGGCCCTACCGATTGCTCTGGAACACGTCGGCTGAGCAGTTCCTAGATTCGGCGGCGGCTACGCACCAACGCTTCTGGACCGCCCAGCGCCGTCAGCGGGCCGATTCGCTGCAACTCACGCCTACCCAAGTACACGTTTTGGCTAGTATTGTGCAGCGCGAGACTAGCATGAAAGAAGACAAGCCCATTATTGCGGGTGTGTACCTCAACCGCCTGCGCCGAGGCATGCGCCTGCAAGCTGATCCTACCTTACTCTGGGCCATTGGCAATTTTGGCGTGAAGCGGGTGCTCAACAAAGACAAGCTCGTGGAGTCGCCTTACAATACGTATAAGCACAAAGGGCTGCCACCGGGCCCCATCACCTCCGCGAACCGTCAGAGCTTGGACGCTGTACTGAAGCCAGCGGCGCACCGCTACATATTTTTCTGTGCCCGCCCCGACCGCAGTGGGTATTCCGACTTCGCCGAAACATTTGCCGAGCATAAGCAGAACGCGCGCCGTTATCAGCACATGCTCGACAGCGTAGGCATCAAGCGGTAAGCTAGTACGGGCTTCGTAGTACGTAGTATTCTACGGTTATGGCAGGACAAATAACCGCAGTTGGAGGCTATCTTGGCGAGCAATCTGCTGACGTTTGATCGTTTCAAGATAGCCCAGACCGGTGTATTCGGAATGCTCTAAGAATAGCAATGGGGCTGTTAGCAAGGGTTCGGGCCACGCAGCAACGGGCCGCTGCTGTTGTAGCGAATCGAAACGGGCGATACCAGTTACGCGCCAGTAGCCATCGAGCAGCACGTAGCGAAAGCCTCGACGCCGCAAAGTAGCAAGTTGCTTCTCATCGGTAATAGCGAGTACAGTATCTGTTGCGGGCAAAAATGGGGCTAAACCTAGGCTTACAGTACTGGCAACTCGGGCGCCCCCATGGGCCTGCAACCAGGCCGCTACTTGAGGGTAGCGCGTAGGAGCGTAGTCGAAGATTTCTTGTTGCAATCGGTAAGTATTCCAGGCAATGGCCACGGCTACTACTGAGCCGAATGCCCAGGTGGGCAACCGCCGTAGTCCCAGAAAGGCCAAGGTGTAGAACAACGGATAGGCCCATAACAGCCCGCGGGGCGCTTTCAGCAGTAGCGACATACCCAGTACCAGGCAGGTAGCCCACACGGCTAAATACCCTTGGATAGGCAGCAGCGTACGCCATTTGGGCAGCCATCTTCGTAGCCCCAGCAATCCAAGCAGCAAGCCTGGCCACAATGCTGGGGATTCGAAATCCCGGAGGTAGCGTGGATAATACAGCCCATCTAGGCGGAAAGTGGTAGCGCGGCCAGCAGCATTAGCCACATCAGGAAAAGCTACCTTATAATACACCGCGGGCCAAAGATACCAGGGCAAGCCAGCCAGCACCCCCACAATTCCTAGCACAATATAAGGTGCCAAGAGCAGCAAGGCTATTCGGCCCAACGTGCCCGGATTCCACAGCAAACCATCGCCGTGCCATAGTTCTAGCACTGCTAGAATAGGTATTGTCAGGATGAATTTATAGTTCAGGCACAAGCCCGCTACCAGCCAACCCGTAGTGCGGAGCAATGCCTGCCGGGATGGGTGCTGAAGGCGACGGTAATGCGCCTGGACTAAGCCGGCGAAGCACAGTAAGCTGCCGCTACTCATGGTAAAGTCGCGGCCCGAGAAGGTCAGGAACACGGAAGTGCCCGTGAACACTGTGAGCAAGACCAACTGCCAACCTACTAGTCGAGCTTCCTGCGCCACGAAACGCATAAGCACCCCTAGAGCCGCTACTCCTAATAGGGCGTTCAGGTGCTGAAATACCTGAAAATTGGTGGTAATCCAGGCAACCGGTGCGTATAGGAAGGAGAAGCCAGGGCTGCCATGATGAAACAAATGGCGCAAGTTGCCGTGGGCTATTTCCTGCACAATCTGCCAATTACGTACGGAGTCGTAGTCGGGTAGAGCTACGTATTGTAGTCCGTAGAGGCGCACTGCTGCCACAACCGCCAGTCCTAACAGTAGCCAGACAAGGTTGGGGGTAGAGGTAGGAATGTCGTTCTTCGTGGCTGCCATGTGCGTTTCTCGCGTGCGGCGAAGGTCGGCATTCGCTCGTAAACCACTCTCTCCAATTCTTTTCACTTTCTAACTCTTGCAGTTCATGCGCACCGTAATTCAGCGGGTTCGGCAGGCGAGCGTCACGGTAGAAGGCCGCGTTACGGGCCACATCGGACCGGGCCTACTGGTGCTAGCGGGCTTTGCCCCAGACGATGATGGTTATAGCCTCGATTGGATGGCCCGTAAGCTAGTTCAGCTTCGCATCTTCTCCGACGAGGAAGGCAAAATGAACCGTTCGGTGCAGGATGTGGGCGGGCAGGTACTCGTTGTCAGTCAGTTCACGTTGCTAGCTGATGCCCGCAAGGGCAACCGTCCTAGCTACGTAGGGGCTGCCCCGCCCCCCGTTGCTATTCCACTTTACGAGCAGTTTGTACAACTGCTGCAAACGTTGCTCGGTCAGCCAGTGCCTACGGGAGAGTTCGGCGCCGATATGCAAGTAGAACTACTCAACGACGGACCGGTTACCATTGTGCTCGACTCGCCGGGGAAGACCTAGCCCAACTGGTAGCAAAACAATTGCTAGGTACCCTGCCAAGTGTACTATTCAGCAGCACAACTAGGTCCATCGCCTTTTCCCATTTCTCAACCATGACAATTGAAGAAGCCCAGCAGACCGTAGATCAGTGGATTCAGACTACTGGCGTACGTTATTTCAATGAACTCACGAATATGGCCATGCTCACCGAGGAGGTAGGAGAAGTGGCCCGCATTATTGCCCGACAGTATGGCGAACAGTCTTTTAAGCAGTCAGATAAAGACAAGGTGTTGGCCGATGAGCTAGCGGATGTGTTGTTCGTGGTAATCTGCTTAGCGAATCAAACTGGGGTAGACCTAACGCAGGCCCTCCAGCGCAACTTGGCTAAGAAAACCCAGCGCGACGCAGACCGCCACCACAACAACCCCAAGCTGCACTAACACTCGCAGTATGGGCTACTGAGCCACGATAATTTTGCCGTTCCGAAACACGGGCACTAAGTCATATACGTCTTGGCGCACGCAGAATTCCATGTCCTTGTGCGCTTCCAAATGGTTAAGTCGGCGCACGTGCGCCGACTTGAGCAGGTAGCCAGCAACGTTGGATGAGGCGGCCTGCCACAAGTCCAGGGCCGCAAGGGTTGCATCGGAACTGGTCGTGTCGAAACCAGGGGCCAAGCGAGCAGCCAAGGCCCCACCAAAGAGGGTATCCTCCAAGCAAAACATGCCCTTCCACCCGGCGCATACTACCACCACGTCGCGCTGCTGCTGGCGCAAGAACTCAGCTACGGCCCCTAGGTTAAGGAAAGCGCCCACTACTACGTGTTCCGCTGCCGCCGACAGGTGCAGAGCACGAGTACCGTTGGTAGTAGTAATTGCCACGGCCCGCCCCCGCACGGGCACTACCCCATCTAGGTAGCCGAAGGGTGAGTTGCCAAGATCCACGCCATCGGCCTGCACGCCGTCGCGCTCTGCAGCAGTAAGGTAGCCCTCGGCGGCCATAGCCCGGCAGGGGTCCAGTTCACTGTGCGGCACTAGGTAGGTAACACCCTGCGCCAGCGCCGTTACCATAGACGACGTAGCTCGCAGAATATCTACTACCACTGCCACGCGGCCCTGGAGGTTGTATAGTGGAAGCAGTTCGGGGGAAAAACAAATATCAACGGAAGGCATGCAAACGGGGCTATTTCAGTTCAAGCAAAACGTGGTGCTGCCCTTGCAGAAGCAGCCGGCGGGCGAGTAGCAGTGCTACCCAACGGCGCGAGCAAGTGCTTCCACAAGGGCAGACTGTTTCTTTTAGGAGGATCTATTTACTACTTATGCTTCCTCCGTTCCGGGTACGAAAGGTAACTTCACGATGGTAGCAGGCAAGTTTTTACCCCGCACCTGCACGAAAATTTTGCTACCAGGCGTGCTTAGCGCAGTTTCTACATAGCCCAACCCAATACCCTTGCTTAGGCTCGGCGACTGAGTGCCGCTGGTTACTTCCCCGATAACCTCACCCGCTTCGTTTACCAAGGGGTAGTGACTGCGGGGGATGCCTGCGCCGTCCATGAGGAAGCCCACAAGCTTGCGCTCCACCCCAGTTTCTTTCTGTTGCTTAAGGTTGGCCGCGTTGGTAAACTCCTTTGTGAATTTAGTAATCCACCCCAAACCAGCTTCCAAGGGTGATGTCTCGTCGGTAATGTCGTTGCCATAGAGGCAGTAGCCCATTTCCAGGCGTAGCGTGTCGCGGGCACCTAGGCCAATGGGTTTTAACCCGAACGGCCGGCCGGCTTCCATTACTTTAGCCCATACTTGTTGGGCATATTCGTTGGGCACGTACAACTCAAACCCACCGGCACCAGTGTAGCCCGTGGCCGAGATGATAACATTGGGAGCACCAGCAAAGGTACCTTGCACGAAGGAGTAGTACGGAATGCTGCTTAAGTCAGCATCGGTGAGGCCTTGCAGGGCTTGCACTGCTTTGGGCCCTTGCACGGCAAACAGGCTGATGGTGTCAGACACGTTTTCCAGCTCTGCCCCTTCGGTGTTGTGCTGCTGAATCCAGTTCCAGTCTTTCTCAATGTTAGACGCGTTTACTACCAGCAGGTAGTCTTCCTCGGCCAGCTTGTATACCAGCAGGTCGTCTACGATGCCGCCATCAGTGTTGGGCAGGCAAGAATACTGGGCCTTACCGGGCTGAAGCTTGCTGGCGTCGTTGCTGGTCACGCGCTGAATCAGGTCGAGTGCCTGGGGGCCGCGGGCCCGGAACTCGCCCATGTGCGACACGTCGAAGATGCCTACTGCCCGCCGCACCGTGTGGTGCTCATCGAGGTCGGAGGAATAGCGCACGGGCATATTATAGCCAGCAAATGGCACCATTTTAGCGCCGAGTTGCTGGTGCACATCATTCAGCGGGACGGTTTTGAGGTCTTCAGCCATCAGAAGAAAGGAGGGTGGTAGTAAGAAAGAAGAAGTCCAGCTACTGTTGCGCTTGGCGTGGCCGCGTGTGCAGAAGCTTTTTAGTCTGGTGCCATACTTGGCCGGGCGAAATTAGCCAATTACTAGCGTGCCGCAACCTACTAGCATCCTGTTATCTTTGTTAGTCCCTAGTACGTAAGAAGCCAGTATCTGCTTTTGGCAAAAGGCATTTGCCAACCTGGGATTCACGCGCTGCTGATAACGCTGGGTGTTGCTCTACCCTTGCTCCCCCCCTCATGAATGACGAACTGAAACAGGAGTTTGACTCAGCCTTAGTTAAGCACCTGCACTTTAAATCCAAGCTTCGCTCCTTCCTCTACGGTAGCGGTACTAGCGAAGAGCCCATCCGGGACCCACGCGCCTGCTCTTTCGGCCGCTGGATTTTGGAGCGTGCCTTGCCCGACTACCGTCATTTGCCCGAAACTCAGCAACTAGACCGCGTGCACTTACAGATTCATCAGGCTGCCAACCGTCTGATGGATCTTCACAAACGGGGCCAAGCCGACGCTGCTATCGACGGCCTGGCTGAAGTTAACCAGCTGGCCGACCAAGTGACCCGCTTGCTGCGGACCATGGAAGCGAAGCTTCGGGCTGACTTGTAGCTGGTCGCCGCTTACCCAACTAAGTAGCTTTGCTCGCCCTGCATGAAGCTTAAACTTTCTACCAAACTCTTTGCTGGCTTCGTTGCCATTTCCATTCTATTCGCGGCGGTAGTGCTCATCAACTACCAGCTTTCGCGCAAAGTGCTGCGCAACTCTCAGCGGGTAGAACGCTCTCAGCGCATTACTGGGGAGGCTACCACCTTGCTACGCAATATCATTGACATGGAGACCGGTTTTCGGGGTTACCTACTCATTGGAAATGAAATTCTGCTGGAGAACTATTACGAGGGCGAGCGAAACCTACTCGGCCGCTTTGCTCAGTTGCGCAACGAACTGACGGTAGGCTCGGAACAGTACGAGCGCATTTTGCGCGCTCAACGCTTATTTCAGCAGTGGACTGCCTACTCGCACTTGCTCATCAGCGAGAAGCGGGAGGCCCGGCGGCGCGACCCCAACCAAATAGCGCTGGAGGGACTGGAGCACCGTGGCCTTACCACCGACCTTACAGGCAAGCTGCTCATGGATCAGATTCGGGTGGTGTTTAATGCCTTTGAGCGCGACGAGACCACCTCCCGGCTTGGACAACGAGGCAAGCTCCAAGCTAGCATCCGCGAAACCCGCATTTTGTCTATCAGCATTACCCTGGCTACTATTTTCCTGGGCTTGCTGTACGCATCCTACCTCGTGCGGCAGATTTCTCAGCGCATTGGAGGAATGGTAACCCTCTCGCGCCGAATTGCCGATGGCGACTACACCACCGTGCACGACCCGGAGCAGGACGAGATGACCGAGCTAACCGACTCACTGAATGTGATGTCGAATACTATTAACAGCAACATCACGCAGCTGGAGGGCCGCAACCAAGAGCTCGATCAGTTTGCCTACGTTGTATCGCACGATTTGAAAGCCCCATTACGAGGTATTGAAACAGCGTCGCGTTGGATTGAGGAAGACATGGGCCAGGAGTTGCCTGAACACATCCGCGAGTTTTTGCTGTTGATGCGCACCCGCGTCCATCGTATGGAAAACCTGATTAGCGGCATCTTAGAGCTAGCGCGGGTAGGGCGCACATCCCAGGCCGATGAGCGCGTGAATGTGCGAGAGTTGCTACAAGAAATCATTGATTCGCTGGCCCCACCCGGGGGATTCCGCATGGAGCTTCCCAGCTACTTACCTACTCTTACCACCAACCGGGTACAGTTGCACCAAGTGTTCAGCAACCTTATCAGCAACGCGCTCAAGTATCACGACCATCCCGCCACTGGCACCATTCTTATTGGGTGCCGTGAAGAACGCACGCACTATACCTTCTCTGTGCGTGACAATGGCCCGGGCATCGCCCCAGAGTATCACGAGCGAATCTTTGTCATTTTTCAAACTCTTACGGAACGCGACACGCTGGAAAGCACCGGCGTGGGCCTCGCCATTGTGAAGAAAATTGTGGAACGCCAGGGCGGTACTATCCACGTGGAGTCGGCCGAAGGCCAGGGCGCCAACTTTCTGTTTACCTGGCCTAAAGAGCGCCAGCGGCGGCAGGAAGCGCGTGGCATTGAGGCAAAAGCGGCGGGTAATGCAGCCACTACCGCCTCAACTCACGTATAGCCCCTAGGCCTCTCGCCGTACTGTTTGTTTTTTCGCTCCTTATGACCACCACCGATTCTCAAGCCACCATTCTGCTAGTTGAAGACGACCAGATGGACGTGATGAACGTGCAACGCGAGTTGCGCAAGCATAATGTGAATGTACCTCTGCATGTGGCTCGCAATGGCCGAGAGGCACTGAACATGCTTCGGGGTGAGAATGGTCAGGCGAAAATACCCATGCCGAACGTCATCATGCTCGACATTAACATGCCCCGCATGAATGGCTTGGAACTGCTCGAAATTCTCCGGGCCGACCCTGAGTTTGTAGACCTGAATGTATTTATTACCACTACTTCCGACCTCGAATCT
Organism: Hymenobacter sp. AT01-02; assembly: GCF_000961955.2. Taxonomy (NCBI): domain Bacteria; kingdom Pseudomonadati; phylum Bacteroidota; class Cytophagia; order Cytophagales; family Hymenobacteraceae; genus Hymenobacter; species Hymenobacter sp. AT01-02. The sequence continues at coordinate 48,892 of NZ_JZIR02000004.1, read as the reverse complement.
GACCGTCTGAAGGCGCAGGACTTGGCAGTTAGCGGATACATCATCAAACCCCTAAGCTTTGACAGCTTTGGGGAAGGCGGCACTACCGTTGATGGGTTTAGCTTATTCTTGGACCTGTTGCGCTTAAAGGATTAGCACACAAGGTAGTTCACCTCTATCGTGTAGCCCGGCAGCATCTCATCCACTACAAAAAGGGAGGCGCTACCGGGCTTTTTCCGTTCAATATACTACCCTTAGAGCAGCCGAAAGCCCATCCTATGGTGCTCCGTGGAGCCATGGTCACGGATGCCGGCTCGGTGCGCAGCAGTAGGGTAGCCCGCATTTTGCTCCCATCCATAATGCGGGTAAAGTTGGGCTAACTCCCGCATTCGGTCGTCGCGGAAGGTTTTGGCCAAACGGAAGCGGCAGCAATGTTCCGGTAGATGCCGTCGCCCCCGATAATGCAAGTGTGTGGTAGCGTTGGGTGAGGCCGAAACCGGTTGCCATCGACTGCCAAGTGGGTTGGTATCACATTTAGGGCGGCTACTGCCCGGTGCATAGCTAAGTAACTAGCCTGAGCAATGTTGATGCTCGCAATTTCCTCCGGCGACGCTTCTGCTACGGCCCAGGCAATAGCTTCCCGGCATATCTCTACGCGCAGCAGTTCCCGCCGACGAGCCGTCATCTGTTTAGAATCATTGAGAAAAGGCGGAGCAAAATCGGGAGGCAGCACCACGGCCGCCGCAAACACGGGCCCGGCAAGGCAGCCCCGGCCGGCTTCGTCAAGACCAGCTTCGAGTGGCTGGCCAGTATGAGAGGCAAGTAACATAGGAGCAAAAGTACCATTCCCACGCGTGGCGTTACACAACGAGGATTACCCTTTGCCTTGGTAATTCATTTTGCTATGGCAATCTTCTATTGCACTCGTTAGTATTCTACTGCACGCAAAACGGCCTCCCCGGTAGCCGTAGCGCCTGGAGAGGCCGTTTCTGGAAGGTAATCTAAACTACATTTCTAGTGGCGACCAGCTGTAGAGCCGGTTTCGGTAGTACCCGGTTCACCACGACGGGTGCCTTGCTTGTCGCGGGGTCCTTCATCAAAGGCCTCGTCTTCATCGTTGGTAGTATACACGTTGGTGGTAGGACCTAGGCCACCCGTTTGCTGTGCTAGTTCGGATTCGGCTTGAGCGTGCTTGAGATTGAACAGCGGGTCGCCGGGCTGAGGCTGGGCGTTTTGGTTTTTGGGCTGCTGAGCCATAGAAAACACGGCACCGACCGGAATGTGAACGGCCGATTACTTTATGGTACGCAGGCCATAGCTGAGAGGTTGAGAAGGGTGCCTTACAGGATTTTGGGCGGTATTACTTACTATCTCGGGGTAAAAAAGAAAAGCCGCTACCAAAGGTAGCGGCCATTTCGGCGTGTTACTGCCGGCAAAATCATTCATCCACCCTACTCCTTTTGCCGTCAGCAACACAACGCGGAAAAGCCTTCCTTTCCATAAACTCTTCTCGCGTTGATTACTTATTAAGACAAATGTACAGCAGCCCTCCCCCACCCCGCTGGGATATTGGACCAATTGCAGCCCTGACCCGACCAATGAAAGCTTCTAACCGGTAAGTGATTAATTGGGGCCACTAAACCCCAAAATGCCTTATACCTTTGCGGCTCTTTCAAGACAACTCATTCCGGCTTATGTCCTCTACCTCAGCCCCTGAATACGATCCGCATTACAACCCCTGGCAGACGCTAGGTACGGCTGTCAAATACGAGAACCCTTGGATCCGCGTGCGGGAAGACCAGATTATCAATCCGGCCGGCAACCCCGGTGTGTACGGGGTAGTATCCATGAAAAACAAAGCTTTAGGCATCATTCCGGTAGATGAGGAAGGCAATACCTGGTTGGTAGGCCAGTACCGCTACGCGCTGAAGGAGTACTGCTGGGAAATTCCTATGGGCGGCGGGCCAGTAGAGCTCGATATTCTGGAGTCGGCGCAGCGGGAACTGAAGGAGGAAACAGGCTTATTAGCCAAGCGGTGGACGAACATCGCCCGAGTGCATACGTCCAACTCCGTAACTGACGAGGAAGGTTTTGTCTTTCTCGCGCAAGATCTGGAACAAGGTGACACGGAGCCAGAGGAAACAGAAGACCTCCGCATCTGGAAATTACCGCTTTCACAAGCCGTTGAAATGGTAATGGATAACCGCATTACGGACGCCGTTAGCGTGGCAGGCCTGCTGAAAGCAGCACGGCTGCTACATAAGTAAGTGTCAGCACGCTACTGGACTAGTCTGGTACCGAAGCAGCCCGCCACGCCGAGAATGTCCGCATTTTCCGCATAGGGGCTTAAATTTGCGGATATGCGTCGTATGCTGCAGTACATTGGACACCGGCTGTACACCACTTGGGCTACCTTTTGGTTTGTGATGCCGTTTCTGGTTACCTACCCGCTGCAGTTGGCTCTTAGTAAGCGGCCGCAGTGGCATCGGTATCTGCACGCTCTCAACCGCGTGTGGAGCCTGCTATTCATTCGAATGTGGGGTATGCCGGTGGAAATAGTCCGTAAGAAGCCTATGCCAGCAGGGCAACCTTGCGTGTACGTAGCCAATCACAGCTCATATATTGATATTCCGCTGCTGTTCAAAACCATTCCTGGCTGGCTCAACATTATGGGCAAGCAGTCTTTGGCAAAAGTGCCTTGTGGGGGCCCATCTTTGGGCGGGTGTACATTACAGTTGACCGAGATAGTGCCGTGAGCCGAGGCCGGGCTATGGTGCAGGCTCGTCGTACCCTGGAAGCTGGCCGTTCCGTTGTTATCTTTCCGGAAGGCTCCATCTCTAAAACGCCCGGCGTGCAAATGGGCGAGTTTAAGGATGGAGCCTTTCAACTGGCTATTGCTACCGGTGTACCTATTGTACCCGTTACTATGCCATTGAACCACCGCTTCATGCCCGACGTTGCCGGACTGCGGGTGCGGTACTCGCGCCTGGCCATTACGCTGCACGAGCCAATCCCAACGGCTGGCCTCACTGCCGTCGATGCCCCAGCGCTAAAGCAACGAACTCACGACATCATTGCCAGTGCCTTCCGGCCTGAGGCAGCCGGCATTCCGGCCCCCAGCTCTTGGCGCCGCCCTACCGCTAGCTCTACTCCGACCTCGCCGGCCCCAGACCCAGCGGAGAAGGCAAAAGCACCTAATTCTTAACTCTAATTTTTACCTCCTCCCTACTTTGAGCACCGACCTCGCCACTCTCCGCCAACTGGCCCACTTGTCCCGCTTAGAATTTGACGCCACCAAAGAGCAGGAAATGCTGGGCGACCTCAACAAGATTCTGGACTGGGTTGACCAGCTCCGTCAGCTCGACACAGCTACTATTGAGCCCTTGGTGCACCTGTCCCACGAAATCAACGTGCTACGGCCCGATGAGGCGCACAACACAGTAAGCCACCAAGAAGGCTTAAGCAACGCACCGCGTAAAGACTCTGATTACTTCCGCGTACCCAAAGTACTCGAATAAGGCTAGTGTCGGCTCCCTTTTCTCTTCCGCCTGCGTCCCAACAGAAATCTGTGTGGCGCGGGCCTTTTCTGCTACTGGCCCTGCTTACGGCATTAGCCGTAGGGCTAGCAGGCTGGCACTACTTCACGGGTGATGATGAAGTACTACCCATCCGCCCCGTAGCCCAGCTAACGCCCGTCCCTATTACGGTAGGCACCGTAGCAGTGGGGTTGGAAAAACTCCCTGTGCAGGCAAATGGCTATGTTATCACGCAAACCTACGATGTAGCCGGTCCTTACGTGCAGCCTACGGCAGCCCTTATACTGGTGGGCCTGCTAGGTGTGGCCTTAGCTATTGGCTTGCGGTAGTAAGTACGCTGGAAAGGCCAGCTTTTGTAGCAGGCATTGGGTTGGTGATTTTCTTGCTGATGTCCCTCAACGCTGACTTGTTGGGCATTTTTGCGGAGCGGGAGCAGTACTTCCTTATAATGAGCCTGCTGTTACTGATTGGGCCGGCCTTTGCTTTCCATGCCTTCTGGCCTCAGATAGGCTTCGGACAGAGGCTTTTGACTTTCGCGGTTCTGGTGGCAGCTCTTGGTACGCTGCTCTTCGCACGCAGCCATTATCCAGCCGACGTAACTGCCCTACACCTCACGGCCTTTTTTACCATGAGCGGGGCGGTAGCAGTACTGCTGCTGATTTTGTGGGTAGCGTACGAAAACATACACGGGTTGCTGTGGCTGAACACCCAGGCTGATGCTCCTAGTGGCCGCTTTGGGCTGCTACCCTTTCTCCTAACTAGCCTCCTGTACCTAGGCACTTGCTTCTTGTACTATTGGAACAATGGCGAACTGCTAATCCTGCCTGGCTGGCACCTCGACCCTCTCGTGCTTCTAGTACCCGCAGTAGCTATTGGCTGGCTGGGCTTGCGACGGCGAGCCACTACGTATGCGGAGTGGGTACCCTACTGGCCTGGTATGTCCTATCTGTACTTTACTCTGGTTTTGCTAACAGCTACGGTACTAGGCTACGCCTTCGCCACGGCCAATGACCCGTTGCTGACGGCAGCGCGCGATGTAATTGCACTAGCTTTTCTGACGATTGGGTCCTCTTTCTTATTGTATGTACTCGTGAATTTTGGGCCACTGCTACAGCAAAAGCTACCCGTTTACCGAGTTATCTACGAACCACGCCGCTTTCCCTTCTTTGCCATGTACTTGCTTGGGTTAGCAGCCCTAGGCGCGGTAGAATTGCGCAACAACTTTTTTATAGTAGATCAAGCCCGAGCTGCGTACTTCAACAACCTGGGTGACCTCACTCGGCTACAAAGCGAGCTAGCCCCTGAGCAGGAAGGTCTAGCGTTGCTGGCAGAGCGCTACTACGCCGAAAGTGATGCCATAGACTTTCATAACCACAAAGCTAGCTTGGGCCGGGCGGCCTTATACCGTTTTCGGCTTCAGCGGCAGAATGAAATCAATATTCTGCGGCGCGCTTTAGGTCGGCGCCCTTCCGAGAAAATCTCCTTGCGCTTGGCTGCGCTTTACAACCAGCCTGCTGATTTCTTTGACCGCTTAGCTGCCTTACGCGAAGGCTGAAGGCCACTCCACAAAGCGCCGCTCTCAATAGTGATTTGGCACAACTGTACTCACGTACGTCACTCACCGATTCTGTGGCCTTCTACCAGAAGCGGGCAGAAGCCTACGCCACAACTGCGGTAACAAAGCACGTGTTGCAAGTAAACCAGCTTGCCGCCCAAATTACTATCGCCCCGCAGGATCAAGACCGCTCGCTAGTTGATAAGCTACTTGACGAAGAGGATGACGCTGTTCAAAGCAATGTACTTTTACGGTGGCACCAACTACCGCATAACTCGTCGAATGGTGGCCCCAAGTGGCCACAGCCTGACACAACGCAAGCTCTTACAGAACCGCAATTCGCACGTTTCTATCACGCCGCCCTCCTACGTCCCCAGTTAACCAAGGCTACGGTAGATACTAGCTTTGCACCTGTGCTTACAGCCTTGGGCCAGCACCCTGGCAATGCTCCTTACCTCGATCAGCTGACTTTCTTGCGCGCTTACACCCAGCACTACGGTGGGCGTCCGGTAGCAGCGCAGGCTACACTTACGCCTCTCGCCACGGGTTCTAGCATTGGAACTGCCTACTACCAGCACTTGCAGGGCCTGTGGCTGTTAGAACAGCACTTACCAGCTCTGGCAGCCGGGCGCTTAGAGCAGGCCCGGCAGAATGGCAACACGGCGGCTGCATTGCCCGCGGCCTACGCGCTAGCCCTCACCAACCAGCCCGACTCGGCACGGCATATTGCCCGTCAGCTTATAGCCAGCGCTGGCTCTTCTGCATCATCGGGTGCAGCAACCCTTCTTGCCATACTCGACCCCGACTTCCGAAACCAGTATACGCAGGCTCCTGATTCGTTGCGGGTCCAATACCTTGTAGTACGGGGTGATGAATTACCGGCCGCTGATATTCTTACGGCCGCTCAAATCAGCACTACCCCCACAGGACGAAATGCTGCCCTATTAGCCCAGTTGCCACGTGCCATTCGGGCGGACCAGCTATCAGCAGTAGCTCAGGTACTCCAGAAGTACGCTCCGGCTGTAACTACTCCGCAAGCTTCACCTTGGAATGTACTTCGTGGGGAGTTGTATGCGCGTCAGCGTAACTGGACTGCGTTACGTGACCTGACGCGTACAGGCACGTTCACCGGCCTTGACAGAGGGTGGTTGGTGTACTTCCAAGCTGCAGTTGCGGAAGCCGAAAGAAAACCAGAAGCAGCGGCTCGCCTGTATGCGCAAGTAGTGCGAGAAGCTCCTTACGTGGATGCTGGGGTAGCTGCTGCTGCAAATTTTCATACCACCCAGCGTGATTTCAATGCGGCCTACAACACGTTGCTCCGAGGCATCGAATATGACCCAGAATCAACGATTTTGCTGAAAGAATACATCTTGGCAGCCATCGCCATAGGACTGAACGAATATACAATTGTACCCTTGGAGCACCTTGGTGCTTTGCTTTCACCTGAAGAATACGCTACCTTTCGTTCGGAGGTGGCTAAACGGCGCGATGCGCGGGCTGCTTCCGGAGCCCCCTGGAACTAATCCCTTGGACTGGTTATGCCGAATCCTGTCATCGAAACTTCTGATATTTCCAAGGTCTACCGCATGGGAACGGAGGAAATTCACGCCCTCCAATCTGTAACGATTACTATTCAAAGAGGCGAGTACGTCGCCTTTATGGGACCCTCTGGTTCTGGCAAATCCACTCTTATGAATATTGTGGGTTGCTTGGATACTCCAAGTAGTGGCAGCTACATTCTCAACGGCAAGAATGTCAGCAACATGACCGACAATCAACTGGCCGACGTGCGAAACCGAGAAATTGGCTTTGTATTTCAGTCGTTCAATTTGCTACCCCGAGCCACTGCGCTAGATAACGTAGCACTACCCCTAATCTATGCAGGCTACGGCAAATCAGAACGCCAGGAGAAGGCACGCGAGGCATTGCGAAGTGTAGGATTGGCAGAACGGGCCCTGCACAAGCCAAATGAGCTTAGTGGTGGCCAAAGACAACGCGTAGCTATTGCTCGGGCTTTAGTAAACGACCCCAGCATTATTCTGGCCGACGAGCCTACCGGTGCTCTGGATTCAAAGACCAGTCACGAAATCATGGATTTGTTCGAGGCACTATACGTGAAGGGCAATACCATCATCATGGTAACGCACGAGGAAGACATAGCCCGCTACGCTCACCGGGTAGTGCGCCTCCGAGACGGCCTTATTGAGTCTGACCTGATCAACCAGGACGTCGCTTCGCATCAGGATTTAATTGGGAAGTAGTTTGGTGCTACTACCTTAGGTAATTGCTTTAGTGGCCGGCCGCAACATTTGCGCCGGCCACTTGTCTTTGGTACTCTTCCTTCTTACATCCGTAGCCCTTGAAAATTTACACCAAAACCGGCGACAAAGGTCTTACCTCCCTTATTGGAGGTACGCGTGTACCCAAATCTAGCTTGCGTATTGATTGCTATGGTACCGTAGACGAGCTTAACTCCTACCTAGGCTTGGTGAGCGACCAAGAAGTAAACCTAGCGCGTCGGCCCCTGCTGAAAGAAATTCAGGACCGCTTATTTACTATCGGAGCTTCTCTAGCTTCCGATCCGGATAAGTCGAAAATGAAAATTCCGGACTTACACGCGGCGGACATTACCTTATTGGAGGAAGAAATGGACCGTATGAACGAAGTTCTCCCTGAGTTGCGTGTATTCATCTTGCCTGGGGGCCATCCAGCCGTTTCGTATACTCACGTAGCTCGATGCGTTTGTCGCCGAGCCGAGCGCCTCGTTATTGGGTTACAGGAAGAGTCGTTTGTGGCCGAGTTAGTTGTGATGTATCTCAACCGCCTCTCCGATTTCCTTTTCGTGCTCAGCCGCCAAATGGCGCACGATTTAGGAGTCGAAGAAATAGCATGGAAGCCTCGAATGGAATAGCAGTTACCTTCCTAACAACTGTTCGTTAGAAATTCTGCATCTTTATCCCACCGAACTCGTCCATTCCCACCCAATTCTCAGCACAACGAATTAGGAAATTGTCTGGTTTTTATGACCTGTGCTCGATGTGCTATATCGTTTCCCACCCTCCTTTCACTTCCCCATGATTGACACGCTTGCCATCAGCACCCAGCCTACTGCTGCTACACGCCTGCCTGAAGTAGATTTTGCTACCCTCGAATTTGGTAAAACTTTCGCCGACCATATGCTGGTGGTGGACTACCAAAACGGTGAATGGCAGGAACCGCATATTGTGCCATACGGCGACATCTCCGTTAGCCCTGCCAATTCAGCTCTGCATTATGGCCAAGCCATTTTCGAGGGCATGAAAGCCTATAAAAACCAGCAGGGCGAAATTTTCATGTTTCGCCCCTACGACAACTTTCATCGGCTGAATAGCTCCGCAGACCGCATGTGCATGCCTCGCGTTCCGGAGGAAGTCTTTATGCAGGGTTTGGTGCAGTTGCTCCGTCTAGATGCAGAGTGGATTCCCAGCTTTGATGGCAGCGCGCTGTACATCCGCCCTTTCATGTTTGCTACCGATGGTATGTTGGGTGTACGTCCTTCGGAGTCGTACCGCTTTATGATTATTACCTGCCCCGTAGGCTTGTACTACAGCAAACCATTACGCGTGCGCTTCGAGGAAAAATACGTACGCTCGGCCGAAGGTGGTGCTGGATACGCTAAAAATGCTGGCAATTACGGCGCCGCCATGTATCCAACCAAAATGGCTCAGCAGGAAGGGTACAACCAGCTAATCTGGACTGATGCCTCTGAGCACAAGTACGTAGAGGAATCGGGTACTATGAATGCCATTTTCGTAATTGAGGGGCGCGTAATCACTCCCGCACTCAGCACTTCCATACTAGATGGCATTACACGCCGCAGCGTCCTACAGCTTGCCCGCGATTGGGGTATGACCGTAGAAGAGCGTAAAGTATCAGCTTTAGAAGTACTAGAAGCCCAAGCTAACGGTACCTTGCAGGAAGCCTTCGGTGTAGGAACTGCCGCCACCATTGCGCCTATTGCAAGCATTGGCCATCAAGGTGAGGACTACGCATTGCCTACTCCTCCCGCCGATTCTTTCTCAAACCGGGTTTCTGCAGCCTTAGCGGCAATCCGCAGCGGTGCGGCACCTGATACACACGGCTGGATGGTACGCGTGTAATAGAAGTAATTTAGGCACACCGCCAAAAACGAAGCCGGCTCTTATGAGACCGGCTTCGTTTTTTATGAGGACCTTTGCCTCATCACGCATTTTGTTCTTATTCGTTCACATTTATTGTCCCCCATGACACACGAGCAGGTGAAGGACTTGAAGGGCCGCGCTGAGGCCCTGAGGAGGTATCTTTGACTACGATAACCGTAAAGCCCAAGTAGTAGCCACTGAACAGCAAACTACTGCCCCTGGCTTCTGGGATGATTCTAAGAAGGCAGAAGCGACCATGAAGGAAATCAAGTCCATAAAAGTATGGACCGATGATTTTGAAACGGTTGAAAAGGCTGTTGGCGATGTAGAGGTACTGTACGACTTCTACCGGGAGGGCGACGTCACGGAGCAGGAGATGCTACAGGAGTTCGATACAGCCCAACAAGCTGTGGAACGCCTTGAGTTTAAACGCATGCTCTCCGATGAGGAAGACCAGTTGTCCGCCATCATTGAAATAAATCCAGGAGCTGGCGGTACAGAAAGCCAAGACTGGGCCGAAATGCTCATGCGCATGTATATCATGTGGGGTGAGAAGCAAGGTTTCACAGTCCGGCAGGTTAGCTATCAACCAGGCGAAGGCGCTGGTATCAAATCTGCTTCCTTGGAAATAGATGGGCAGTTTGCCTACGGCTACCTAAAGAGCGAAATCGGGGTTCACCGCCTCGTGCGTATCTCTCCTTTTGACAGCAGCGGACGTCGCCACACGTCATTTGCCTCTGTATTCGCCTACCCAGTAGTCGACGACACGATTAACATTCAGATTAACCCTGCTGACATCTCTTGGGATACCTTCCGAGCTGGTGGTGCTGGTGGCCAGAATGTGAACAAGGTAGAAACGGCTGTACGTCTCACGCACGCCCCATCCGGCATCATCATCGCCGTGCAGATCGAGCGCAGCCAGCTCATGAACAAGGAGCACGCGCTACGTATGCTCAAGTCGCGCCTCTATCAGATTGAGATGGACAAGCGTCATGCGGAGCGAGCAGTAGTGGAAGCAGGCAAGAAGCGTATTGACTTTGGCTCCCAGATTCGCAACTACGTTTTGCACCCTTATAAACTGATTAAAGACCTTCGTACCGGCATTGAACGCACTGATGTGCAGAACGTACTGGATGGGGATTTAGAAGAGTACATCAAAGGCTATTTGATGCAGAACTAAAATCTAGCTGGATCTGGAGGAAACAAAAGGGGCTGCCAAAATTGGCAGCCCCTTTTGTTTAGACCTGAGATGAATTAAAATTTATCCCAGAAAATTCTCGAATCTACATTGTCACCACCAATAGCAGCAGCAGCAGCACTGTTGTTAGCAGCGTTGAGATTTTGCTCTACTACAGGATAGAAGAAACGACGCGGAATGTTCGATAGCGCTTGATCTGGTTTTGTTAAAACCGGGTAGTCTAAGCGACGATATTCACGGTACGAGTCAGTTGGCTGGCCATATAGTGCAATCCACTTCTGGACACCAATCTTTTCCTTAAAGGTAGCGCCACTAGCAGCGTTCGAATAATTTACTGTCGGTTGGGCCAAGTAAGCAGTAGCTTGACCCTGAGTACCACCCCACTCCAAGATAGACGCGGTTACAGCAGCATCGTAATGTGACTTAGCGCTACCAGTAGCACCCAAACCGCGCTCAACTGCTTCGGCTTGTAAGAACTCTACCTGTGAGTACGATAGTAGAACACCTGGGAAAGTAGGGCTCTCTAATGCAGCACCTGGTGCAGAGAATGACTCGTAGCTGTTGTTCGAACCGTATTCACCTCCTACATACTTTCCATCACGAGTCTGGAAGTATACATTCAGACGTGGATCATTCAGCGTAGTCAGCTTGTTAATGAAGAAGCTTGTGCCGACAAAATCGTTACGACCGCTCTGTACTAAATCTTCGAACAGAGGATTCGTGTTTGGATTGGCAGTCTGGAAAGCAATCTGAGCATTATCTTCATTCGAAGTGAATAGCTTGCCCTGCACTTCCTTTACCATCGTGCCAGCCTTAGCAGCATCAACCTCAGAAATGGTAAGAGCTAAACGCAGCTTTAGAGAATTAGCAAACTGAGCGAAATGAGCTACATCACCACCGTAGATTAGATCTGCAGATCCAAGCCCTTCAGCAGAAGTATCGAACTTGCCGATGGCAGTATTCAACCGAGTAATCAAGTCGCTGTAGATAACAGCATCATCATCATACTTGGGCTGTGGTCTGGCAAAATCTAGTGCCTCTGAATAGGGAACATCACCAAACGCGTCTACCAAAGTAGCCCATGCGTATACCTCTAACACCTCAATTGCAGCAAGCTGGTTAGCTCTTACAGCTGGTGCGAAGGTTGGGTCGGTATTGGCATTGATGATGGTTCTTGCTTCCTGCAGATCGCGCAACACATCACGATATATTGCCGACCAAAATCCACCATTGATATTACGAGTCTTGATGTCGTAAATACTCTCGTCGAAATAGGTAGTTTCAGCCCAATACTGCGTATACAGGCGGAAAGGGTTCAAGTTTACACTAGGACTAACTACTGTGCGAGCCAAGCTGCGTTCAGCGCTCGAGACAAGAGTAGTAGCAGGAACTTCGCCTGCTTGAGGACGCTTAGGGTCAATATTGTAATCATCCAGCGTGTCGACGCAAGAGGTGGCAAGCACCATCGCCGGCAGAATGAAGAGAAGTGATTTTTTCATTAGTACAGTGAATTAGAAGCTTAAGCGGATGTTACCACCAAACGAACGGATGGCAGGGAAAGATCCTGAAGAGTACCCTTGGCCCAAGTTACCTGAGCTCAGTGCATCTTCTGGGTCGGCATCCGGCAGATTCTTGGAGATAATCCACAGATTGCGTCCTACCAGCGAAAGGTCAACACCTTTGAAAGCACCTATTTTAGACACAATAGAAGTAGGAATGGAATAGGTTAGTGTAACCTCACGAAGCTTCACGAAGCTAGCGTCGTATACGAAACCAGCAGCAGGATTACGTAGGTAACCGTACAAGCCGTAGTTCGTGTTGCTTACCCGACGCGTGTTCGGTGTGCCATCTGCCAAAACACCTGGCAGGATCACACCACCACCGTTTGCGATTGTGTTACGTGAAGGATTACCCAAGTCATTTAGTCCAGCCGTTTCCGGAGTTAGACCAGTAGCTTGACCGTAGTAACGGTCCAATGAGAAGACATCACCGCCCTGGCGTACATCAACCAAGAAATACAGGGACAAGCCTTTGTAAGCCAAGGTATTTGATACACCACCCGTCCAATCTGGGTTAGGATTACCAATCACTTCATTGGAGGTAGCAGACTGAGCGTAATATCCGTTGGCTCCTACTACTTTTTGGCCGTTCTGGTAAACATAATTTGATCCGCGGATAGAGCCGAAAGCTTCACCGACTGTTGCATTGGAGCTTACACCGCCTTGGTAGCTAGCCAATACAATGTTAGGCACGCCCTCGTACAGTGAGATTACTTCGTTGCGGTTTCGAGTCCAGTTAGCGTTCAATGTCCATGAGAAGTCCGCATTTTTTATGGGCGACACAAAGGCCGAAACTTCTACACCACGGTTACGAACCTCACCTGAGTTTACATAACGGGAGTTATATCCAGTAGCAGTGGAAAGCGTAACTGGAATGATCTGGTCCTGCGTATTCTGTTGATACACAGTCAGGTCAAAACCCAGGCGGCTACGCAGGAAGTTCATTTCCAAACCAGCTTCTGCGCTTTTCGTGCGCTCGGGCTTCAAGTCAGGATTATTTTTGGTACCAGACACCGAGTATAGAGCGTTACCATTGAAGGTTGACACCTTGGTATACACATCGAATACTGACAGCGCAGTAGCACCTTGACCTACTTCTGCATAGTTCGCACGCACCTTACCGTAAGACAGCCACGAAACGTCCTTCAGCAGTTCAGAAAACACGAAACCACCTGCCACAGAAGGATAAACAAATGTATTATTCTTAGCTGGCAGTGTAGTTGACTTGTCACGGCGGGCTGTCAAGTCAAGAAACAGCATCTCCTTAAAGCCAAGTGTAGCACTGGCAAAAATACCGTCAACACCGATCTGGGTCTCGTTCTCGGTAGGAGGTAGAGGGTCACTTACCGAGTTGGTCAAAGAGTACAAATCGGGTACTACCAGACCGCCGTTAGTAGCGGCGTAGATGCTGCTAACATACTGACGACGCAAGTTAGCACCAATCAAACCGCGCAAGCTGAACGACTCAGTAACGTTCTTAGAGAAGTTACCAATCAGATCGTAGTTATACTCGCGTGAAGTACGGTTGTAACGGTTATAGCTAGAAAGACCAACACTACCAATAGCGTTACGCTCCTCCTGGATTTCATCGTATGAGTCAGCAGTAACTCGGCCCAAGATGTTGAACCAGTCTGCTACTTTGTAGGTAGCAGTTACGTTACCAAAGAAACGGTTACGGCTATCGGTTTCGTAGTTCTTGTATCGAACCCAATAGGGGTTATTCCAATAAATAGGAGATAGATCAGAAGGGCTAGAGTAATTCCAGGTCCTATTCTGTCCCGTCCGTTCAAACGCTTCTTTTTGCTCCTTTATGTCAACATTGGTTTGCCACCACTGACGGAAGTTCGTCATCACGTTGCCATCTCCATATCCGGTGCCGTAACGACCTTTACCATCTACACGAGTGTAGTTAATAGAAGCAGTCGTAGTTAGCTTGGGCGTTAGGTTGAGCGAACCAGCAAAATTGACAATATTCTTGTTTACTTCGCTGTTCTCCAGAACACCTTTATCCCGGATGTTATTATAGCCTAACTTGAAGTATCCATTTTCATTGCCGCCATCAATAGAAACGCTATTGTTTAACGTCAATGCTGTTTTGAAGAATTCTTCAGGGCCATTCTTACCTGCTACCCAAGGAGTAGCTTGATTGTACGTAGGCGAGGTAGGATCAAATGAACCCCACTGATAGACGTTGAGATTGGGGTCGAACGCCGCACCATAAGAAGCATCTTCCGACAGCGGTGTAACTAAGTCATTAACACCATCACCATTGATATCCCGGTCAAGAAAATATGGGTTATCGGCAGGGTTGTTGCTGTTATCAATATAATAACGGCCATACCCTGCTCCATATTCCTTCTGGTACTTGATAAAGGTCTTCTTATCAATACGCCCAGCGGTAGCGCCGAGGTTAACTGTTACCCCTAGACCTTTGCGGCCCTTTTTGGTAGTAATCAGAATAACCCCGTTGGCGGCACGTTCACCATATAGTGCAGTGGCAGCGGCGCCTTTCAGGACAGTGGTTGATGCAATATCGTCTGGGTTGATATCCGCGGCTGCGTTACCGTAGTCGTAGCCACCCCGGCCTGTTTGCTGATCAGTAGAGTTCGTGTTAGCATTGCTGATCGGCACACCATCTACCACAAACAGCGGCTGGTTGTTACCAAACAGTGACTTAGTACCACGAATCAACACGTTGGTAGAACCACCCAATGAGTTGCTCTGACGGATCTGAACACCAGCAACTTTACCAGAAAGGCCGTTGATGAAGTTAGGGTTACGTGCTTTTGTAATGTTCTCGCCTTCAACTTGCGTTGCAGAGTAAGGCAATGAGTTACGAGTTCTTTCGACGTTTTGAGCCGTTACTACTACTTCACCCAATTGCTTGGTATCAGGAGCCAACCCAATATCTATTGAAGTGGCATCACCGATTGGCCGTTCTATCGATATAAAACCAATAGAAGTAAATGTGAGGGTAGTAACAGAAGAAGGTACTGACAACGTGTAAGTGCCATCCGAGTTAGTTGACACACCGTTGCTGGTACCCTTAGCTAGAACCGTAACGCCGGGCAAACCTTGACCCGTCGTACGATCTGTTACTCTACCCGAAATCTGGCGATTCTGCGCGGCCGCCTGCTGCAACAGCACGGGCGCGGTCAGAAGCGCACTCAATAAAATTTTCCGCATTTGAGTGTGAGTGAGTGAAGTTTGTTAATAGAAGTTCGAAATTATTCAAAAAAGTGTGCTCAACCAACAGATACTCTGTACACAATCAATTAGTACATTGCTCAAAGGTCCTGGAACCGCAATTTAGAAAAAAATTCTAGTCATTAGAATTATCTACCTAACAGTGCTTGAAACAGTATCAAAACCAAGCACGTGTCATTAGCTACAGCATCAAGCCCGTAAGCAGCCCCTTTCGGCTTAAACTAATCAATTGTCAATCATCGCGTTACGCCTAAGCGTGCATCACTATAATCCATTATAAAATATACGATTTAATATAAATAGGCCACTTTTAATGTAATAATGTTAATTTATAACAGTTATTATTGAAATATAATAATTACTGACGTATATTATTGATTACTACATAATACACCTTGTACATCAGCATTGTCAACTAAAGATCACAAGAATCAAGACCTCTATATACTAATGCGTGGCCTAAAAGTCTTTACATCGCGAAGCCTATGTATCTATTAAGATATTCTTCCTGGATTTAAAGGGTATTAGGATAGTATTCTCACGTTATACTATGAATAATATACAACTGTATAACTATATAAATCTATTAGAATCATATAATTAAGTTCATAAGATCCAAGATTGTGTAAGTGAATTTTTACACAAAACGCTCTTATCCCAACTGGTAGTATTGAACGAAGCAGCAAACACATGTATTCAGGCTAAGATTCTCATTTGTTTAACATTATGCTGTTTCATAGCTGTGCTACCACCGGAATTACACAAAACGATATATCAATACTTCATATAAATATATTTATACTAGAAAACACAATGATTATAAACTCCATTTTTTTTGATGATTTATTTGACAACAATCCATATTTTGGTACTTAGTATTGAAAGAAGTATTCGACTTCTTTGTTCTGATCATCATTACAAATTTCACCTAATGCATTTTCACATGCGCAGAATTTTACTTTCGTTCATACCATTAACTGTGATAAGTGCAACACAGTTGATGGCTCAGACTCGGCAGGTATCAGGTCGTGTAACTGATCGTAGCACAGGGGATGGACTACCAGGAGTAACCGTGTTATTAAAAGGTACATCTAATGGAGTATCTACTAATAGTGATGGTTCTTTCACTTTAACCACCCCCACTGATGGAGGAACACTTGTTTTCACTTCCGTTGGCTATATCTCCATTGAACAACCAATTGGCTCGAGCAATCAGGTCAACGTTGGAATGAGCACAGACACTAAGCAACTTAGCGAAGTGGTGGTAACTGGTTATGGAGAGCAATCAAAAGCACTTATAACAGGAGCAGTTGCATCTATTGATGCCAAACAATTCGCTGATCAACCCGTGGCTGGCATTGATCAAGTGTTGCAAGGTCGAGCAGCCGGTGTACAAGTCACAGCTAACTCCGGTACACCTGGTGGTGGCATTGCTGTACGTATTCGCGGGAACAACTCGATTTCGGCGAGCAGCGACCCATTGTATGTGATTGATGGCGTTCCAATTAACAGTGGTAGCTATTCTAATATTGGTGTTGGCAACCAGCAACTAAATGCTTTATCAGATATTAACCCCAACGATATTGCATCAATTCAAATATTGAAAGACGCTGCTGCTGCCGCTATTTACGGCTCGCGGGCTGCCAACGGAGTAGTACTTGTAACTACTAAACGGGGACAAACGGGGAAGACCAAGATTACACTTGATGTATATCAAGGAGCACAGCAAACCGTAAACAAGCTTGACGTATTGAATGGGCAAGAAGCACAAGATTTAATAAATGAAGCGCGAACAAACGTAGGCCTTGCTCCTAGGTATGTAACCGCAAATCCTACTTCAACCCAATCACTATTTACTGGCGCTAGTACCAATTGGCAGGATGAAATATTTCGTACTGCCCGCATCGGAAACTACACTCTTACCGCTTCAGGAGGCGATGCTCGCACACGCTTCTTGATTTCAGGAACTTACTTCGATCAAGAAGGAACTATCAAAGGATCCGACTTTAAGCGTGGTAGTGTCCGCTTGAATATCGATAATAAGATATCGGATCGGGCGCGCATAGGTTTAAATGTTACTGGATCTCGTTCTCTAAATAACCGAATCCAGAATGACAATAATATTTACGGAGTACTTAGTACAGCTATCCTCTTAGGATCCCAAACCCCTATATACAATGCGGATGGGACTTTCGCCCGCGACCCATATTCGTCGGTTGAAAACCCATTAGCTGCTGCAAGCCTTTCGATACAAGAAGCACGCAATAACCGCATGATTGGTAACGTCTTTGCTGAACTAGATATTCTCAAGGACCTGCGTTTTCGAACTTCATTAGGTGCGGATTACCTAAATTTAAAAGAAGATCGTTTTGTACCAAGCACTCTTTTGCAAGGTGCGGGTAGTAACGGCTTAGGGAACTCTAATAGCCGTTACGATGTAAGCTGGCTGACAGAAAATACGCTTACTTACAATAAATCTTTTGGCGACCACAACCTAACATTATTGTTAGGCCAAAGCGCACAGAAGTCAACTCAGGAAGGTATTACTACCACAGTAAGTGGCTTTGCCACTAATAAGATTACACGCTTAGCTGCAGGTTCTGTTCGAACAGAAGCTTCTTCTGACGGTACTCTTTGGACACTACTCTCATATTTTGCTCGAGCGAATTATGACTACAAGGGACGGTACATTCTAGCGGCTTCAGTCCGCCGAGATGGCTCATCTCGATTTGGTGTTGACAACAAATGGGGTTATTTCCCAGCCGTTTCTGGTAGCTGGCGTGTATCAGAGGAGGATTTTTTCCAGAAGGACATCGTAAGTGAGCTTAAGCTAAGAGCGGGCTATGGCCAGACAGGTAACTTTGAAATAGGCAACTTCGCTTCTCGCAACTTATATGGCGTAGGGGCTGGCAACTTAGCAAACTACAACCAAGTCTCCGGATTAGTACCGACCCAGATTGGTGTTAATGATCTAAGTTGGGAGAAACAGCATGAAATCAACGTAGGTGTTGACTTGGGTTTCATAAATAACCGCATTTTGTTCTCTGCCAATGCTTTTCATCGCAAATCGAATGAATTGTTGCTTAACCGCCCTCTGCCGTTGACTTCTGGTTTTCTCTCCGTAACGCAGAACGTAGGGGCACTAGAAAACAAAGGACTTGAGTTTGAACTTACCACTCAAAACGTTAGCACTGACAATTTCACTTGGACTTCGAATTTTAACATCTCGTTGATCCGTAATAAAGTAACTGAACTTGTAAATGATGCACCATTTCTGTCAGGTTTTGCCAACCAAGTCCGGGAAGGTCACTCACTAGGTTCTTTTTACGGATACGTAGTAGATCGTATTTACCAGACCCAAGCTGAGATTACGGCAGATACAGAAGCTGCTCGAGCCAAAACAGGACGGGCTACGGCTGTGTATCAATCAGGTTCAGCACCGGGCGATATTCGCTTCAAAGACCTCAATGGAGATGGTCTAATAACAGGTGATGATCAAAAAATCATAGGCACGGCTCAGCCAAAGTTCTTTGGTGGATTCAATAACCAATTGACCTTCAAAGGATTTGACTTGGCCTTTTTCTTCCAGTTTCAATACGGAAACGAGATATATAATAACACGCGAGCCTTTGCAGAAGGGATGAATGCACAATTCGGTCAGTTGGCCTCAGTACGAGACCGTTGGACAGCAGCTAACCCGAGCACTACCTTCCCACGTGCAGCGTGGACGGATCCGAATAACAACCGCCGTACCTCTGATCGTTTTCTTGAAGATGGTTCGTATGCTCGCTTGAAGACGCTTACGTTAGGATATAATATTCCAGCGGGCGCTACACGCATACTGCACCTACAAACTGCTCGGGTGTATGTTTCGGGGCAGAACCTACTCACTTTCACCAACTACTCCGGTCTTGATCCAGAAATCAACACGTTCAGCGGTAGCAATACGGCTTTAGGCACAGATTTCTTGACTTTCCCCCAATCACGTACTGTGCAGGTTGGAGTGAACCTAGGTATTTAACTTTTGAGAATTCGTCATATGAAATTCCGTTCTAAACTTTCCACCATTGCAACTTTAGGCCTTCTAGCTTTCAGTGCTAGCAGCTGCTCTGACTTTTTAGATCCTACTCCACAAGTTTCAGTTGACCGTAATGATGTGTTTACTGATGCTGCAGGTGCACGAGGTGCTATTGTAGGTGTGTATGGGGCATTAACTAGTGCTGATTACCTGGGCCTTTATTACCCGTTATTGGCTGATTTAGCTGCCGATAACCTCGCTCATACAGGCACGTTTCCACAACTAGCACAAGTAAAAACCCGAAATATAATTTCAGATAACGTAACACTAACGAACGTTTATTATGCTATTTACCGGGCTATTAATCGCGCTAACAACGTTATCGCTAACGTTCCGAATGTAACTGGCTTATCGGATGCGGAAAAAAATTCTATTATAGCAGAAGCGTTGTTCATCAGAGCATATTGCCACTTTGATGTAACCCGCTTCTGGGGCGACGCTGCGCTTTCGTTGACACCTACTTCCACACCTGATAACTCACTTTTTGTATCGCGCAGCACTAAGGAGCAGGTTTACGCACAAGTTATAGCAGATCTTACTCAAGCACTGCCCAACTTGCCTGACACTGGGACAGGACGCGCTACTAAATCAGCTGCACAGGCCTTAATTGCTCGTGTACAATTGTATGCTGGCAAATGGAAGGAAGCAGAAACTGCTGCCGACCTAATTATTTCAAGCAACCGCTTTCAGCTTACGCCTAGCTACGCAACAAATTTCACATCTGAGAATAGCACTGAGTCAATTTTGGAAGTGCAATTCGATGCTAATACTCAAAGCCAATTCGCTTTCTTCAATTTACCTACTGCCAATGGTGGAAGAAATGAAGTAAATCCAATTGGTCCAGGCAGCACTCTGACTACTTCTTACGAGACAGGTGATACCCGTCGTAATGCAACAATATCGGACGGTACTACCATTATAAGCAATCGTGCTGTAGTTGCGGGTACAGGTATCAAGTACAAAGACCCTGGTACTGGTACTGATAACTATAAGATGTTCCGGTTTGCTGAGATTCTGTTGATAGGTGCCGAAGCAAAAGCTCAATTACAAGATATTACTGGCTCTCTTGCTTTGCTGAACCGTGTACGTACGCGTGCTGGCCTGCCCATTATTGCGGCTACTGGTCTTAACCAAGCAGGTTTGCTAGCTGCAATTGCACAGGAAAGACGAATAGAGTTAGCATTAGAAGGGCACCGCTGGTTTGACCTAGTTCGTACTAATCAAGCTCAAACAGTACTTGGCATAGCTGATCCAACCCGTTTACTGTTTCCGATTCCACTACGAGAAATTCAGAACAATCCGAATATGAAGCAGAATACCGGCTACTAACTGTTTATAATGTATGAAAAAGCCCTTGCTAATTGGCAAGGGCTTTTTTGTATTTATAACATGCTGACACGCACAACTACCTCAGAACCTAGATCTCCTTGTAGCCACTTTATAATAGTACCGGCTACTACTTTAGGTTCTACTAGTTGACCATTAGAATGAAGCCCAGAAAATCTTTCAGCCTCACTGAAGCTTTGTTTGTCTGCCTCGCGGATATGTTCCTGCATTACTGTATCAATTACTCCCGGAGCTAAGCTGCGAATACGGATACCGTTGGCACGCAGGTCCTGTTCTTTTTGAGCTACTTGACTAAGCATATCCAAAGCTGCTTTGGAAGCACAGTAAGCCCCCCAACCATCAACAGCACGTTGAGCTGCGCCACTACTTATGTTAAGAATAGTACGGGTGCTACTTCCTCCAGAGTAAGCACTCAAGAAGGTATTCATAAGCATGGCAGGAGCCACTACGTTTACGTCAAACACAAATTCGAAGTGTTCGTTTTGGTGTTCTCCTAAGTAGGCTATATCACCAAGCACACCTGCGTTATTAATCAGGGTTATACTTTCTGCATCTGGCCATTTAGGGAATACTTTGTGCAGGTTGTTCTGCACGGCCAGCATATCGGATAGGTCGAGAGGCTGGTGCGTATAACGTGGATGCTCAATAGTAGCATGACGTGATACCCCAAGTACGGCTGTGTTTTCTTGCTGAAGTACGTTTTCTGCTAGTGCTTTCCCTAGCCCTCGGCTAGCGCCCGTGATGATGTAGTAGTGCATGTATTGATGATGGGGTGAGGTGATATCCAATACGTCATAAAATAAAAACGGGCAGCTTAGGCTGCCCGTTTTTATTTTATGACGCGTAAGCTCGCATCACAGGATATATTGACTCAAGTCTCGATTACGGACCATGTCGCGCAGGCGCTCTTCTACCAATTCGCGGGTTATCAGCACTTGCGCATTGGGTCCGATTTGATCGGGGACATCGAATAAAATCTCGTTTAGTAGCCGACTCATTACCGTATGCAGCCGACGGGCCCCGATGTTTTCTACTTCGGAGTTTACCTCGAAGGCTATTTCCGCTATACGTTCCAGAGCCGAGTCATCAAAGCTCAGCGACACGTTTTCCGCTTGCAGCAAGGCTTCATATTGTTTGGTTAGAGCATTTTTTGGATCCTTGAGAATCCGATAAAAATCGTCTTTGGTGAGGCTTTGTAGCTCTACGCGGATTGGGAACCGTCCTTGTAATTCCGGGATTAGATCCGAGGGCTTGGCTACATGGAAAGCGCCAGCAGCAATAAACAGGATGTGGTCGGTGTGGATGATGCCATACTTAGTACTCACCGCTGAACCTTCTACCACAGGAAGCAGATCGCGCTGCACACCTTCCCGGCTCACGTCGGGTCCACCACCGCCTTTTCCGCTACGGCTAGCAACCTTGTCAATCTCATCAATGAAGATGATGCCGGCATTTTCAGCATGACGAATGGCTTCGTCCTTTACCTCATCCATGTCGATGAGCTTAGCGGCTTCCTCGTCCAGCAAAATCTTACGGGCTTCGGCAATTGTTACCCTACGTTTGCGAGTCTTCTTCGGTATCATAGACCCGAGCATGTCCTGCAAGCCTGCCATTGAAGCTTCGTCGATGCCAGCGGGGCCACCAATGACCCCGATACCGGGAGAATTATTTTGCTGTACTCGGATGTCGATTTTACGCTCATCCATCTCGCCATTGCGGATTTTCTCCCGAAAACGCTCCCGGGTCCGTTCGTTTAGCTCATGGTCGGCGTCAGGCAGGTAGTTACTATCACCCGTGCCAAACCCTACATTTGGTTTGACAGCCCCTACCCCACCCGTTACGGAGGAATAAGAGCATCCAGAATTACATCCTCAACAGCCTGGGCGGCCTGGGCTTTCACTTCTTCTTTTCGGCGCTGGCGGACCATATTCACTGATTGCTCGACTAGGTCGCGTACCATACTTTCTACATCGCGACCTACGTACCCGACTTCCGTAAATTTGGAGGCTTCTACCTTAGTGAAAGGAGCACCGGAAATACTAGCCAGCCGACGAGCAATTTCAGTTTTGCCCACGCCCGTGGAGCCAATCATGAGAATATTGTTGGGAACAATTTCCCGCTGCATCTCAATGGGGGCGTGCAACCGACGCCAGCGGTTACGTAGCGCAATGGCAACATGGCGCTTGGCTTCGTGCTGGCCAATAATGTACTTATCAAGTTCGGCCACAATTTGGGCCGGAGTCAGAAACTCAGCGGAATCTAGCATAGGGGAGCAATAGGAAAGAGGGAAACAGATAATACGGTATATCTGAACCAGAGAATAAAAGTTTGCGCTACTTGCGCGAAAATAGGAATATCACGCTAGTCCAATACTAGCTCTACTTGTCTTTCTTGAATAGCGACTGTAGGTTTCGGGCCACGGTAAAATAGTTGGCCGAACCTGAAGCGTGATACCCGGCGTGGGTATAATCCAGCTGGAACTGGCTGATCCGCAGCATAACACCAAAGGAGAAGCCCGCGCCCCCAGCCGTGTTGTCTAAGCGTAACTCACGCCGCTGCAAATGATTGTAGCCCATCCGTACATGGAGATTTTTGCTCAACAAAAACTCCCCTCCTACCACGAAGTGCCGGGCAATTTTATCGCCCAAGGTTTTCTTGGATTTCACTTCATTCCCGAACTCATCTAGTTGCCCCCGCTGATTTGGGTCGAGGTAAACAATATCAAGTTGCTGCAGATGATGGGCTGAAAACGAAAATCGCAAGGGCAAATGTTCGGGCTTGAATGAGGTGCCAATTTGCACGTCCAATGGCATTGGTTCCCGTCCGGCCCCTTCATAGGGCTTGAGTTGGTAGCCCGCATTACGTACTACCAACCCTACCGTAAAGTCTTTCTCTGGATGCTTGAAGAGGCCTCCAACATCGGCCAGCGTAGCAATTGAGTGGTTGCCACTAATGCCTGACACGCCAATCTTGAGCGTGCCGCCGATGGTGAAACTTCCGCTAGTATACGAGTCTGAGACGCTCAGGGCATATTCGTTCACGGAGAATTCGCCGAGGCTATTGCCAGCAATATCTACCTGCTCAAACTTACCGTAATTCAAATACGTTAGGCCCACCCCAAAACGCCCGTAGCGTTCTGTATTGAACACGTACGCGGCAGTGCTTTGCTTGATATCGGCTAAGTAGTCCACATAGCCCAGAGCCAGCCTGCCATCCATGTCGGCGTTAAGCAGGGCTGGGTTACCATACATCATGGTCCCATCGGCGTCGCGGGAAGATACATTGACCCCTCCCAAACCGGCTAACTTGGCGCTTACGGGCAGATTTAGATAGGAAAAGGCTTGCTGCCCCCCAATTTGGGCTACTGCGGGTACTGCACCCGCCCCAACGATACTACCCAGTATAAGAACAGCAACTTGAGGGCGTAACAGTCTAATCATCGGTCTAAGATAAGGTGAAACCAGCGGGCATAGGACGTCAGCAGTTTGGGTTTTATATACAGTACCGAGCGCAAAAAAAGACCGCCTTGCTACCTAGTATTGAAGCATGACGGTCCTTTTGGGGCTGAAGCCAGAAGCTGAGCTGTTTACTGCACTTCCACGCTGGCAACTGGTA
The DNA here is from genome assembly GCF_000961955.2 of Hymenobacter sp. AT01-02. NCBI lineage: Bacteria > Pseudomonadati > Bacteroidota > Cytophagia > Cytophagales > Hymenobacteraceae > Hymenobacter > Hymenobacter sp. AT01-02. The sequence goes on along the minus strand of NZ_JZIR02000004.1, from coordinate 24,658 downwards.
GAGGCGACACCTCATCGCGCACAATCAGCTTGATGGGATGGGCTACTTTTTCGTTAAGTAGTGCTACTTCTAGCACATCATCAACGCGGTCGGCGTAGTGAATAGTGAGGTCCTTAAGGTAGTCGGCCGATATTTCGTCGATGTCCTTCCGGTTCTTTTGGCACAGGATGATATGCTTTACTCCGGCCCGCTTAGCAGCCAGTATTTTTTCCTTAATACCTCCCACTGGCAATACCTTGCCCCGTAGAGTAATCTCGCCTGTCATAGCCAAGTGGCTACGAATCTTGCGTTGCGTGAAGACAGAGGCAATGCTGGTAAAAATGGCAATACCGGCACTAGGGCCGTCTTTGGGCACCGCACCCTCGGGGAAGTGAATATGCAAGTCGTACTGATCAAAGAGGCGGTAGTCGATACCCAACTCTTCGGCCCGGCTGCGCAGATAGCTCAAGGCCGTAATAGCTGATTCCTTCATTACGTCGCCTAACTGCCCCGACAGCGTGAGCTTACCTCGGCCCCGACTGAGTAGACTTTCAATAAATAGAATGTCGCCCCCAACGGAGGTCCAGGCCAAGCCAGTTACGACGCCCGCTGTTTCGTTATCCTGGTACTGGTCGCGGTCGAAGATGGCCGCACCTAGAATACGCGTTACATCTTTTGGTTCTAGGGTAGCAGGAAAGGGCTCCTTCATGGCTTTGCTCTTCGCCACATTGCGCACCACGGCTCCCAGCTTGCGCTCTAAGCTCCGCACGCCCGATTCACGTGTGTAGTCATCAATAACACGCTGCAAGGCCCCGCTGGTAATACCTGAGTCTTTAGGGCCGAGGCCATGCTCGTGCAGAAGCTTGGGCCACAGGTGCTTCTTGGCAATCTGGGTTTTCTCCTCCAGCGTGTAGCCCGTCAAGTCAATGATTTCCATTCGGTCGCGCAGTGCCGGCTGAATTGTCTCCAGTGAATTGGCAGTAGCTATAAACAGCACTTTCGAGAGGTCGTACTCTACCTCTAAGTAGTTATCGGTAAAGGTGGAATTTTGCTCCGGGTCCAGTACCTCAAGTAAAGCGGAAGAAGGGTCGCCGCGGAAGTCCGTGGCAATTTTGTCTATTTCATCGAGGACGATTACGGGATTGGAAACACCTGCTTTCTTAATCTGAGACACAATACGCCCCGGCATAGCCCCGACGTACGTTTTGCGGTGTCCCCGGATTTCGGCCTCGTCGCGCACGCCTCCTAGGCTCATACGCACGTATTTGCGCCCCAGCGCTTTAGAAATGGAGCGTCCGAGAGAAGTCTTGCCCACGCCAGGAGGGCCATAGAGGCACAAAATAGGCGCCTTCATGTCCTGCTTTAGCTTAAGCACAGCCAAGTATTCAATGATGCGCTCCTTTACCTTCTCCATGCCGTAGTGGTCATCGTCGAGGATTTTCTTGGTACGCTTCAGGTTGAAGTTGTCCTTGGTATACTCACCCCAGGGTAAATCCAGCAGAAATTCCACGTAGTTCACGCTTACTGGATATTCGGCCGCCTGGGGATTAATGCGGGTGAGTTTGTCTACCTCTTTCTCGAAGTGCTTGGCTACGGTTTCGGGCCACTTCTTGCTTTTAGCGCGCTGGCGCAGCTTTTCTACTTCCTGGTCGGGTCCGTCAAAGCCGAGCTCGTCTTGGAGCACCTTGATCTGCTGACGCAGGAAGTAGTCGCGCTGCTGCTGATCAATATCTGTGTGGACTTTGGTCTGAATTTCGCGTTTGATTTCCAGCAGCTGAATCTCCTTCATCATCAGCTCCAGCAACTGCGTTCCGCGCTCCATCCCATCGTTGGTTTCCAGCAGGCCCTGCTTGATGCTTACTTCCACATTGATGTTGGAAGACAAAAAGTGGGTCAGAAACGAGGGCGACTCAATATTATCGAGGGCCATTTGCGCCTCCTGCGGAATTTCCGGGTTCAGCTTGAGCATCTTGGCCGCAGCTTCCTTCAGCGACGACACCAAGGCCTTCACTTCCTTGGATTTCTTGTTGGGGAAAATTTCGGGAGTGTACCGCACGCGAGCCGTGAGGTAGGGTGTATGCTGGGTTTCCTCCTCAATCGTGAAGCGTGACTGCCCTTGGATAATAATGGTCGTGTTGCCATCGGGCAGTACTAGCAGCTTCAGGATCTTGGCCATAGTGCCTACCTGGTACAAGTCCTGCAAAGTAGGGTCGTCGCTCTGGCCGTTTTTCTGCGCTACTACTCCCACAATCTTATTGCCGCGGTACGCCTTTCGTACTAGCCGGATGCTCTTCTTGCGCGTTACGGTAACGGGCAATACTACCCCCGGAAAAAGCACAGTATTGCGTACGGGCAGCAGGGGCAGCTGCGTAGGTGCATCTTCAGGACTGAGTGGCTGGTCGGGGTCGGCAGCCACAATGGACACCATTTCGGCGGGGTCTTCGGACATCAACAGAACTTGAGAGAAAGGAATGGTAGGCGAATCGGATTGGCTCATGGGCAGAGGGGCGGAAGCAGAAAAACCGGAGTGCCAGATTGACAGGCAAAAACCCCAGCGAGGACCTCTGATAGAGATAGGGCTTCCGAAGATACGGATTGGGCAAGTGCCGTGCCACTAAAGGACGCTGGTAATTTGCGCGAGCGAGTCGGCCAACGCGGCACGTGCAGGCCCAAAGCTAGTGAGACTGACAGTAACAATCAGACATGTAATAGCATCAAAAAATTCCTATTTTTGATGCTCGACGCGCCGGTACTCCCCACCGCATCCGTGCCTTATTTCGTTATGCTTCGCTTTACTCGTTTGCTTATTTCCGGCCTAGTGTTCCTACTAGCGCTGGCATTTTCACCTACTATAGTAGCGCAGCAAAAAAGTGGAATGCCCACAGCTCAGCGCAAGCTTACGGCCAAGGTAGTGCGGCAAGCTCGCTTTCGGGTGGATGCCACTCCTATGTTTGCCAATATCAACCGTATAGCCTACTTCCACGATAAAAAGGCCTTAAAAGCCATTACCAAGGCTGAAAAGCGCAGAAATTATCCGGCTGCCCGCAACCTGCTAGAAGCGTACGTGAGCCAATTCGGTATTGAGAACTTTTACAAAGACACTAACCTGCTTTGGCGCCTAGGACAGCTCTGGGAGAAGACGGGCAATGAGGACCGCGCCAAGGCTTACTACCGGCTGGCCCTTAAGCACCGGCGCAAGATCTGAAAAAGGTACAGTTGTACTACGATTCGCTGGAGCAGAAACAAGCGGAACTGTACGTTCCGCTGAAGGTATACTATGATGTGGTAGAATACCGCAAAAATATTGCGTCGTTCAAGCCGCCCAAAGGAGTTTACACAACCATGGGTGACGCTATCAACTCAAAAGTGGAAGACTATGGTCCCACTTTGAGTTCAGATGCCGACCAGCTCATCTTTACCTCGAAGCGCAAAATGCGCGGCATTCATGCGTGGTAGATGAGGATTTGTACATGGCCCGGCGGGAAAATGACGTGTGGACGGAAGCAGAACCGCTACCTAAACCCATTAACTCTACCTACAATGAAGGCTCGGCATGCGTGAGCAAGGACGGCAAAACCCTCTTCTTCGCCCGGTGTGAATGTCCTACCTGCCATGGCAACTGCGACCTGTATACTACCACATTTAAAGATGGGCAGTGGACCACGCCCAAGAGCTTGGGCGCCAACGTTAATTCTGTTGCCTGGGACTCCCAACCCACATTATCGCCCGGTGAGGATACGCTGTACTTCGCCTCAGACCGATTGGGGGGATTTGGCTTATCGGATATCTGGTTTACAGTACGGCAGAAGAATGGACAGTGGAGCCGCGCCCAAAACCTGGGCCCAACGGTGAATACGCGGGAAAGTGAAGTGAGCCCGTTCTATCACCCACTCTACCACGTACTCTACTTCTCGTCGCGGGGGCAGCTGCTCAACTTCGGCGACTTCGACATCTATAAAACGTACCGGGTGCGTGGGCGCTGGCAGGAACCCATCAATATTGGGCCGCTGGTAAACGGGAAAGGATCGGAATACTACTTCACCATTGACGCCGACTCCAAGAGCTTGTACTATGCCCGCTCAGAAGAGAAGGAGATGAAAAACCTCGACCTCTATTCTTTCCCGTTGCCAATGGAAGCTCAGCCACTAGCTACCACCCACGTAGAGGGGCTGCTAGTAGATTCTGTAAGCCAAAAGCCCCTCAACGGCATGGTCAGCATCATCGACACCGACAATGGAATTGAGGTTGCCAGCAAATACCTGCGGCCCGACGGCTCCTTTGATTTCGATCTGATTGAAGGCTCGCACTATGTCATGCTGATTCAAAGCCCGGACTTTTTCAGCGTAGAGAAAAAGTTTGCGTTGCAGGGCGACACCGTGATGAAGTTGATGACCAACTCGATTGACTACAAACTGCCGCTCATTTTTCAGAACATCGAGTTCGACCAAGACAAGGCCAACATCCGCCCGGCCATGCAACCTATCCTGGACCGCATTGCCGTGTTCCTCGTTGACCACCCCACCTTTCGCCTGAACATTTCGGGCCACACTGACTCCAAGGGCGACCCAGACTTTAACATGACCCTTTCGCAGGACCGTGCGGAGCTATCCGCCGCTACATTGAGCAGAAGGGAAAGCTTAAACCCAACCGCATCGAGAGTATGGGCTACGGCAGTACCCAGCCGCTCAAAGAGGAGGTAACCACTGAAGATGCCCGTACCAACCGCCGCGTAGAGTTTCGCTTAATTAAACCGGAAGGCGGCGAGCAGAAGGAAAACGGCAGTGGCAATTGGTAATGAGCGCCCAAGAAGGACCGTCTGTTCTGGAGGCTGCTAGTGGTGGAGCTTTTATACCTTGCGAGAAGCACCGTTCCAGTTGCTTCGTTGTTTTCACCCTACCCCGTCAACAATTGTAGTAACCCAGTTCTTTTTTCTGAAGGAAACTGCTCTGGACAAAATTTGCCGCTAGTCCAGAGCTGTTTCTGCCCTGGCTGCTGTTCCTCGCTACCCACGTCTATCTACGCAACGCGTAGTAGTGACTACCATGCTAACTCTCGCACCTCTTCACCTTCCCGGAACAAGGTGGTTTCTTTCTTCTTACCGGCCTCGAGGTTGACGACGTTCATCTGGTCGGGGAAAGTATCAAGCAAGAGGGAATGACGTAGGGTAAGACGTTGCGTAGGCTTTGGCAGCTTCACGCTGAAGTACAGCCACTGAGCATCATTTTCGTGCTGAATGCCAAGCAAGGTCAAAGGCAACGCCTCCCCTGGCTTGGTGCCGAACTGCACCGAGCGACGCAGCACCTGTGTAACCAGCGCATGTAGTTGTGCCTTGGGCGTTTTATCGAAACTGATGATGGTAGGCTGGCCTTTGGACAAAGCCTGTTCGAAATCATCAGAAAACACCTTCAGGGCTATTTCAAGTTGAAGCTTTTGTGCATTGTACCGCAGCTCCATAATGCTGGCGTGGTAAGGATGCGCTACTGCCGGAAGGCGCAACAGCAACAATAGCCCCGCCAGCAGAAGCCAGCGGCCGGAAAAATTCGGTAGTCGGTTCATCGGGGTTCGTACGGGTGGGCTAGGGTAGTAGAAAAGCCGTGCCACTTTGCAGGGACACGGCTTTACACAAGAACAGTTCCAGGCACCTATTAGTAACTACTGGAAGAAGTTGATGATTTGCTTAATAATTAACACGTAGGCCATCAGACTTAGAATCAGGAACATGCCTACCTTTTGCGCATTTTCCAAAAATCTATCTGAGGGCTTGCGGCCTGCTACCATTTCGTAGAGTAGGAACAACACGTGGCCCCCATCAAGGGCAGGAATTGGCAGCAGATTCATGAAGGCCAGCACCATGGAAAGCATACCCGTCAGCGTCCAGAACCGAATCCAGTTCCACTTACCTCCGTACTGCTTTGCAATTTCAACTGGGCCACCTACTGACTTGCTGAAGGAAGCCTCTCCGCGGAAAATCTTAGCGAATCCTTTGATTTGACCGGTAATAACGGCAAAAGCATTCTTGGCCCCTACTGGCACCGAGCTAGCCAACGAATAGTGCCGCACCGATTCGTGCAACAGCAAACGTGGGTGGAAGCCAAGCGTGCCTTCCGGCGTTACCGTCATAGGCAGAGGAACCGTCTGACCCGCTCGCTCTACTAGCACCGTGGTTTTCTTACCAGCGTAGGTGCGAAGCGTCTGTTGCAATTCATGGAAGAACCCGACTTTCTGCGAGCCAACCTGGAGAATCTTATCTTCTGCTTTTAGGCCTCCTTTAGAAGCTGGAGTGCCTGCTTCTACCGACTCGACCACGAAGGGCGACCGAGCCAGCACAAACGCTTCCTCACCTTGGTCGGTGAGGCGGTCCATGAAGTTGTTAGGCACGGGTACATCCACGAGTTGCCCATTGCGGTCCACGGTGTAGTAGGCATTGTTCCCCAGAATTACATCGGGGCTATACACATCGTTGAACTCCTCAAACGGACGGCCGTTGATTTTTACGATTCTGTCGCCGGGCTGGAAGCCAATCTCTTTACCCAGCTTGTTGGGAGCTATACCGTAGCGCACTTCCGACGCGGGCAGGTAGCTTTCGCCTTGGGTGTACGTGAGGAAGGTGAAGATGACGATGCCCGTGATGACGTTCATGATAATACCGCCCAGCATCACAATCAGGCGCTGCCAGGCTGGCTTTGCCCGAAACTCGTTTGGCTGAGGCTCAGCAGCTAGGCTTTCGGCATCCTGCGTTTCGTCGATCATGCCGTGGATGGCTACGTAGCCACCCAGCGGGAACCAGCCCAGACCATACTCCGTCTCACCGATTTTTTTCTTGAATAGGGCGAAGTTCATCACCCCAGGCAATGGAAATAGGAAGTCGAAGAAGATATAGAACTTATCGACCCGAATTTTAAAGTATTTGGCAGTTGCAAAGTGTCCGAACTCGTGCAGGCCCACCAGAAGAGAAAGACCCAGCAGCATCTGCCCGGCCATGTTTAGTCCTTCCAACGAAATAGGGTAATGAGGTGATTAAGTAAGGGGGAGCAGGTGATAGACAGCGCAATGCCCAACTACCAGCGCTACAAACAACGCACCGAACGGAACGACAGTGCCCCGGCCAGCGGCATTTCGGCCACTGTGTCAGCCACGGCCTACCAGCTCCTGCGCCACCCGTCGGGTTTCGTAGTCGGTTTGCACGTAGTCGTCGAGGGTTGGGGAGGCAAGGTACGAAACCCGCGCGAGGCTGGTTTCTACTACATCCGACATTTCGAGGAAGCCAATTTCATCGCGTAGAAAAGCAGCCACGGCTACTTCGTTGGCTGCATTTAACACGCAGGGCGCGTTGCCAGCCTGCCGCATGGCCCCAAAAGCCAAGGCTAGATTGCGGAAAGCGGAGGTGTCGGGCTGCTCGAAGGTAAGCTGGGGGTAGTCGAGAAAGGAAAAGCGCGGGAAGCTCGACGGCAGCCGTTGTGGGTAACCGAGGGCGTACTGAATGGGCAGCTTCATATCGGGCAGACCAAGTTGGGCTTTCAAGGACCCGTCTTCGAACTGCACTAAGGAGTGAATGATGCTTTGTGGATGCACCACTACATCAATTTGGTCATCGCGCAACCCAAACAGCCACTTAGCCTCAATCACCTCCAGGCCTTTGTTCATGAGAGATGCCGAGTCGATGGTGATTTTGGCGCCCATGTCCCAGTTAGGATGTTTGAGAGCCTGGGCCTTGGTTACTTGGGCTAGCTGAGCCGCCGTACGCCCGCGGAAAGGTCCACCAGATGCCGTCAGAATGATCTTTTCAATAGGGTTTTGTTCCTCCCCCACTAAGCACTGAAAAATAGCCGAGTGCTCGGAATCAACGGGGTATAGGCCTACTCCGTGCTCCTTCACTAGTTCTGTGATGAGCTGACCGGCCACGACTAGGGTTTCCTTATTGGCGAGGGCAATGGTTTTGCCGGCTCGAATGGCGCGCACCGTAGGCAGCAAACCCGCGTATCCTACCATAGCCGTCAGAACCACGTCCACATCGTCGCGGCCCGCAACGTCGGCAAGGGCAGCGGCACCAGTTAGAACTTCCGTGTCGGGCTGGCTGGCTAGAGCTGCTTTCACAACGGCATACTTGGCTTCGTCGCCAATAACCACGGCGGCGGGCCGAAACTCGCGGGCCTGCTGTATTAGTAAGTCGGCGTTCGACTGGGCCGAGAGGGCCGTAATAGTAAACTTGCCGGGTTGGGCACGCACTACGTCCAGAGCTTGAGTACCGATGGAACCGGTAGAACCAAGTAGGGTAAGACGCTTAGGAATGAAATCGGGCATAGAATAGGAAGAGGCGGGACTAGGACAAAGTTACACGAAGCCTCATCAGTTGCCTTACTTCTTATTCCTGACCGAGCCGTTACATACATCTGCTTCTTCCATTCCCTTTACCCAACCACGAAGCCCCTCATTACGAACTGCTGTTAGCTTGACTAGCACCTGGCAGCTATCCGTTGGGCAGATGGAGCCACAGGTGAAGCCCTTGGTTTGGTCAGGCTAAGTTAGGAACAGTGCTTCTTCTTACGCATCCCTATATTGTAACCACGCTATTTGCGATGCTCTGAAGGGCTTCAGAAAATTGGTATCTGTAGCGTACAACTTTAGCACGCGTTGTAAAGAGGATTGAGTCGCTAATCGGAAGCCTGATAGGTTTTGCATGCTTTGCATTCAGCTAATGTTGAGTTTGAGCCCCAGCAATAGAAGCAAAGCACATGAGTACTAAGCGCAAGCCTGTCTTTGCATACCCTACTTTATTGAACTGACAGAACCTGCACTGACTTCCCATTAAACATGGCTTGCTCCCCAGCCCGTTTGCCAGCCAGAGCCGCGGCTACCGGTGCGGCAGCCGAAACGGTGAAATAGTCTCGCCCCTCTACTATCAGTTTGCCAGCACTGATGCTGATGTAGAACTGGCCCATACTGGTGTGTACCAAGGCGCCGGACCGCACCGTGTCGCAGGGCAGTTCGGGCAGGATGCGCTGCAACTCGCCTTGTAGCTGCTGGGCCTGGTGAAGCTGTACTTTGTTCCGGTCCCGCTCGTTCTGCGCCATAGCGCGGCCGGTTTCATATTTGTCGCCGGCGCTGCTCTTGGTTTCAGAGTTGGCCGATTCTTGGGCGGCGTTGATGGCTGCCTGGCATGCTTCTATGCGTTCCTGCACGTAGGCTAGGCAAGCAGCATGGAGGCGGGATTTGAGTAGCTGGTCTGGGCCGGCCATAGCAAGAAAGAGAAAAGCGGGTTAGCGTAGTACTACGTCAGCCACCACCGGAAAGTGGTCGGAGGGGTAGAGGCCGCGCAGAGAATCAGTTAGGACGCCGTAGGTGAGCACCGCGTACTCTTTGCTGACAAAAATGTAGTCGATGCGGTCAGTTAGGGGCGCATCCAGCTTGAAGCCGGTGAAGGTGCCTACCGGGCCGTACGCGGGCCGCTTGGTGCTTCGGTACGTGTCGGTCAATAGCGTCTGCATGGTTTGGATCTGCTCCGTGTCAGGGGTAGAGTTGAAGTCGCCGGTGCAGATAATGGGAGCGTTCTTCGCAATTTCTTTGATCTTCTGCACCATTAGCTTGCCCGATTGGCGCCGGGCCTCTACGCCTTCGTGGTCGAAGTGCACGCTGAAGAAAAAGAACTCTTGCTTGGTTTTCAAATCCTGAAACTTGGCCCACGTACAAATGCGGTTACAGCATGTGGCGTCCCAGCCCTTGGACGGCTGATTGGGCGTTTGGCTAAGCCAAAAGTCACCGGTTTGCAGCATTTTTAAGCGGCTCTTACGGTAGAAAATAGCCGAGTGCTCACCGGCTTCCTTACCGTCGTCGCGTCCACTCCCCACAAAGGCGTATTCCGATAGCTCGGCTACGTCGTTGAGTTGGCCACGAAACCCCTCCTGGGTACCAAACACATCAAAGCTGTGGTAGCGCACCAAGTTTTTAACCATGTCCTTGCGGTTAGGCCAAGCATTTACTCCGTCGCTGGCCACGTTCAGGCGCAGGTTGTAGGTAGCAACACGCAGGGGCAGCTCGGCTTTTTGAGCAACGGTTTGCTGGCTCACAAGCAGAGCACTTAGCAGGATAAGGAAAAGCAGACGCATAGGTAGGTTTGGAAGATGAAAGCGGGGTCAAATTACGCTTATCTAACTTTCTGCCGTGTTTTCCTTTGCGAGGCGTTGCACGGCAGCTTGCACAGTGTTTACCCAGTTCAAGTCCTCGGGCTGCACTACTACCACCCGAAACCCGTAACGCTCCCCCTCCAGTCGCACTCCTTCTGAATCATCTACAAGCAGAGTAATCCCGAACGTAGGTGGGTACTTGGTGCATCGTACTCGCACCTCACGGTTGTGACGCTGCTGGTTGACGACGCCATCTAGCAGATACCATGTAGCCAGAATAGCCGCCGGATATGCCACACGCTGCGGTAAGAAGTTGTATACACCCATATTTCTAATCCATGAGCCCGACATAGACCAGCGGCTCGCGCTATTCCTTGGCGTAGGCCTTCCTCACCGAGCAAGCGCGACAGTAGCGGCCAGCGCGGCTATTCGAGTGGAAAATTATGGTTATTGCGGACTAGGGTGTTATCGAGGTCGAAGGCAAGGCGCATACACTACCAGCAGAAAAAGCCGCACCTAGAAAAGCCCCACTACAGACGGGCTATTAGCAGATCCACCACACTGAAGCCAGGCCAACGCTCCCAAAAGGTAGGCTACCACTCTTCTTGCAGCAATTGAGCATGCTATTCTTGAGTGCGCCTGGAAGAAGACGGCGGCTAGTAGGGCAGTCAAAGCTACTACCCCGGCTGATACAGAAAGCTTTTCTTCACGCATAGTTAGCTATTATGTAAGCCGTCTGCGACTCCCCTATCGTTGCTGAGGCGGGGTACTTTGTTTTGGCCTCCTAGCTTGCCCAAGCTTTTCATGTAGCGCTGGAAGGCTCCGGCCGACAACGCCGTAAGCTGCAGCGGAGCCAAGATATTGCCGCTAAGCAAATCATCGTAGTAAACGTTGCGGCGGCGCAGGCCCGTATCCAGGGCGGCGGCAAAAGCGGCAGCGTCGTGAGGAGGCTGGGCAAACTCAATGAGCCACTCGTGGCGGGACGGCACGGCCGGGTCGTCGCTGACGCGCGGCGCAACGGTGAATTCTACTACCTCTACCTCGGGGTGTTGCTGCATGGCCTCGCGCAGCGCTTGCTCTACTTCCTCGCCAATTACGTGCTCTCCGAAGGCAGAGAGAAAGTGCTTGATACGCCCCGACACAACCACCCGGAAAGGGTATTTTTGAGTGAACCGCACCGTGTCGCCGATGCTGTAGCCCCAAAGGCCGGCATTGGAGTTCAGCACGAGAGCGTACTGCTGGTCCAGCTCCACGTCGGCCAGCGTCAGGCGAGGTGGGTTGGGCTCGAAGAACCGCTCAGCCGGAATAAATTCAAAGAAGATACCCGCATCAAGCAGCAGCAGCATGCCCGGGTTGCCGGGCTCGTCCTGGAAAGCTAGGAAACCTTCGGAAGCAGGAAACAACTCAATGCTGTCCACTAGGCGACCAATGGTATCGAAGAGCTTCTTGCGGTAGGGCTCGAAGTTGACGCCCCCGTATACAAACAAGTCGAACTGCGGGAATACTTCCCCCACGGGCCGGCCGGTGCGGGCCACTAGGCGGTCGAAGTACATTTGCACCCAAGGCGGAATCCCCGAAATCAGGGTCATGGGCTGGGGTAGCGTTTCTTCCACAATGCGGTCCAGCTTCGTCTCCCAATCCTCAATGATATTGGTCTGGTAGCTGGGCATCTGGTTGCGGCGCAGATAGGCCGGCACGTGATGATTGGCAATACCCGACAGGCGCCCCGTGTGAATACCGCCCACGGTTTCCAGCTCCGGACTGCCCGATAGGAAAATGAGCTTCCCATCCAGAAACTGGCTTTTACCGGTGCGGTGCACGTAGTGCAGAAGTGCGTCTCGGGCTCCGTCAATGTGGTTAGCGATGCTCTCCTTGGTGATGGGAATATACTTGGCGCCGCTGGTGGTACCGCTGGTTTTGGCGAGGTACAGGGGTTTACCGGGCCACAGCACATCAGGCTCCCCCGCTTTCACGCGGTCGAAATACGGACTCAGGGCCTCGTAGTCGCGGACAGGAACGCGAGCAGCTAGGTCCTGTGCCGTGCGGGCGCTGCCTAGGTCATGGTCGCGCCCGAAGGCCGTGCGGGCGCCTTGGGTTAGTAGCTCGCGCACTACTCGCTGCTGGGTACCAATGGGGTCTTGCTGCCACTGGCGGTAGCGGTGCGCAACGTAGGCGGCCAGCGGCCTACTGAGAGAGGATTTCAGACCCATATGATCAGACAGCGCAGTAAGGATAATGAGAACTTCATGGCCTACCTCGAACCAAGCAGGTAAACCAAAGGTACGCTTCTAGCAAAATTAGGGGCATAGCCACCAAGAGTTCATCCATTCCCCAACCTCGGCCGTACTAGGTCACACGTCATCTCTTACACTCCATATTTTTTACTCATGATTAACCAACGTGGCAATGCCGTTTGGAACGGCGACATCAAAGGCAGCGGCGAAATTTCTACCCAGAGCGGCACCGTAAAAGCCCCGTATTCAGTAGGTGCACGCTTCGAGGGCCAGAAAGGCACCAACCCTGAGGAGCTTATTGGCGCGGCCCACGCCGGCTGCTACACCATGTTCCTGACCAGCATCCTAACCAAGGATGGCAAGCAAGTCAAGCAAATCCGCACCGAGTCGAAGGTGACGCTGGATACCTCGGGTGAGGTGCCCAAGGTGGTAAAAATTGCTCTTACTACAGAGGGTGAAGTAGAAGGCATCTCGGCCGAAGAGTTCCAGCAGTACGCGGAGAAAGCCAAAGACAACTGTCCCATCTCGGTTCTGCTAAAAGCTGTACCAGAAATGGAGTTGGCCTCCGTTACCCTCAAGTAAAACCGGTAGCTGTTGCTGCCTACTAAGCCCGCATCTACTAGCTAGCAGCCAGTAATGCGGGCTTTTTCTGATTAGTGTATAGCTGCTGCTTAAGTAGGTGCGTATGGCATAAAAGGGACTAGCATGCCCTCGGTGGCTGCCCTCCCGTGCATTCCCTAGCACTCATGTGTCTTTGAGTAGCGTCCGAAGTTCTATCTTTGAACCTGACTTACCGCCACTACACCCGTATGCCTCCAGCTTCTACTCGCATTCGTCTCCAACCCGCCAACACGCAGCGCATCCCCTTTCTGGGCCAGTTATTCCTGGGGTTGCTCTGGATTGGCTATACTATTGCCCTCATCGCAACGGGCGAAGGAGCCAGCGACATGCATTTTCTGCACTATGTGTTCCTGGTGTTTAGCCTAGTGTATGTAGGCTACGTGCTGGTGCACAACGCGCCCGTGTTTGGCACCCAGAGCTACCTTGAGTTTACCCCCGCCTACATTGTGCACAAAGACGGCCTGTTCCGTCCTAAGCAAGCCTTCCCAGCCGAAAACATTTCCTCTCTGGAACTGGTACCTCAGCAGCTGCGGGTGCAACTTGCAGAAGGCGGTACTTATGCCCTGAGTTTGCGCCAGGTAAAAGGTCTTAAGCGTAAGCGCGCCTTGCGCGAACAGGTGCGCACCTTTGCGGCCAAGCACAACATTCCCCTGCGCGACACGCAGGCTACCAGCTAAGCGTTCTTGAGCTCACAAAAAAGCCCTCACTTGCGTAAGTGAGGGCTTTTTTGTGAGCCTTAGTGTTGCTACTAGCTTACTTACCCGCAAACTTCTTGCGCAGCTCCTGAATAGTGGACCGGAAGCTTTTATCGGAGTCAATAAGGTCAGAAACCGTTTGTACGGAATGGATTACCGTAGTATGGTCGCGGCCGCCGAAGTGGTGCCCAATGCTTTTTAGGGAGTGCGTGGTGTGCTCCTTCACGAAGTACATGGCTACCTGCCGGGCCGTCACCACTTCTTTCTTGCGGGTTTTGGCCTTGAGTAAATCCAGTGGCACACCGAAGTATTCGGCGCAGGTTTTCTGGATGTAGTCAATATTTACTTCGGCTTCTACCTCCTCAATAATGTGACGTAGAGCCTGCTTGGCCATTTCCAAGTCAATCTCGCGCCGGTTGAGGCTACTTTGGGCCACTAGCGAAATAAGTACCCCTTCCAGCTCACGCACGTTGGTGTTTACGGAATGGGCCAGATACTCCACTACCTGCGGCGGGATGTCAATGCCATCCTGCTGCATTTTATTCTGGATAATAGCCATGCGCGTCTCGAAGTCGGGACTTTGCAAGTCGGCCGTCAGGCCCCACTTAAAGCGCGACAACAAGCGGTCCTCCAGCCCAATCAAATCGCGCGGAGGCCGGTCCGAGGTCATGACAATCTGCTTGCCCGCTTGGTGCAGGTGGTTGAAGATGTGAAAGAACATCTCCTGCGTCTTATCCTTACCTGATAGGAACTGCACGTCGTCCAGAATGAGAATATCAACCAGTAGGTAAAAGTTGGCGAAGTCCTGCACCGCATTGGAGCGCAAGCTCTCGATAAACTGGTTGGTAAACTTCTCCGCCGAAACGTAGAGCACAAACTTATCGGCGTTGGTAGCCTTGATGTGGTTGCCGATGGCTTGCACCAAGTGGGTCTTACCCAAGCCTACCCCTCCGTAAATCATCAGCGGGTTAAAGGAGGTAGTGCCCGGCTTGTTGGCCACAGCCAAGCCTGCCGACCGCGAAAGACGGTTACAGTCCCCTTCAATGTAGTTTTCGAAGGTATAACTGTGGTTGAGCTGGGAGTGTAGGTAGTTCCGGTCGATTCCCTTACTAGCCTCAAATGGGTTGCGCAGAGTAGCCTGGGGGGCAGGTGCCGCGGCAGCGGCGGCCACGTTGCGCGCCGAGGACGACATGGGCCCATCAGCCAGCGCCGCGGCGGGTGTGGCCACTGGGGCCGGGCCGGTAGCCTTGCGCGAAGTAGGAAGGTTAAGGGTACGCGGCTTCGTTTGAGCATTGCCCTGATCGACCACGATGCTGTACTCCAGCCGCCCATCCGGCCCTAGCTCCTGGTAGATGGCCTTCTTTAGCTCATTGACATAATGCTCCTCCAGCCATTCATAGAAAAATTGGCTGGGTACCTGAATAATCAAGACGTTATTGTGGAGCTGAACCGGGACGATGGGCTGAAACCACGTCTTGAAGCTCTGCTCACCAATGTTTGCCTTGATGACGCGAAGACAGTTGGCCCATACGGTTCGGCAATCCTTCAGCATCAATCAATTAGGGCAACAGCAACAGGTGCAGGGTGAGGAGAAAAGAAGGCCGGCCACGGTCCAGGAGAGGGCCGTTTTTTTTAGGGGGAGACAAAAATGTGGAAAAGTCAGGAGACAAAAAAACGCCCCATCCTCTTGCTTTTTACGCTTCGCGCACAGGAACAACCGAAGTCATAGCCACCGCTGGACGGCGGCTACCCCGCGCAAACGAGTAGTCGAGACGGCCGAGATTAATACCCGACCAACCTACTTGGTTGATCAGGGTACGATGCCCGTTAGGACCGTCTACGGCATCGGGCTTTTCCAAGAACGTGTGGGTGTGGCCGCCTAGTATCAGATCAATGCCGGGAGCACCCGCCGCCAGCTTGAAGTCATCGACCTTCGGCCCCTGGTATTTGTAGCCCAGGTGGGAAAGGCAAATAACCAAATCGCACTTCTCGGGGCCGCGCAGCTTGGCTACCATAGCATTGGCCGTAGCAATAGGATCCAGATACTTCGTGGCGCCAAAGTTTTTGTCGGCTACCAACCCTGCTAGTTCAATACCCAACCCAAATACCCCAACCCGAATCCCTTGCTTATCAAACACTTTATAGGCTGAAACTTGCCCGCCATATTAGTATCTGAGAAGTCGTAGTTGGCAATCAGAAACGGAAACGATGCATTGGGCAGTTGCTTCTGCAACCCTTCCAAGCCATTGTCGAAGTCGTGGTTACCAAGGGTGCTGGCGTCGTACTTCATCTGGCTCATCAGCTTGTACTCAAGCTCCCCCATGAAGAAGTTGAAGTAGGGCGTGCCCTGCCAGATGTCGCCAGAATCTAGCAGTAGCACGTTTGGCTCTTCCTTTCGGATCTGCTCAATAAGAGAAGCTCGCCGTGCCATCCCCCCCATACCAGCCCACTGCGCCGCATTGTCGGGGAAGGGCTCAATGCGGGAGTGCATGTCGTTGGTATGCAGAATAGTGAGGCGGGTAGCTTTGGCATCGGCGGCCACAGCGGGCAGGCTAGTACCTAGTAGGGCAATGCCGGCGGCGCCTAAACCTGTATGTTTCAGAAATTCGCGACGGTCCACGGTGTTGATTTCTTGAGGAGTTGATATGCTGCGCTGTTTGTTGGGTTGAAAACTGGCGAACCGATGGCAGGCTCCCGGTTACACTCTACGCCAACGATGCAACGCCTTATTTTACCCGTCCTTCGACGCTGGCTTGAATAGGTTTGCCCTGGGCAGTTTGCTCCCGAATGTACTCGGCAATAGCGTTGCGCAGCAGCACGCCCGTACCACGGGGTCTGATAACTTTCAGGAACGTCATATTGTCGCCGCCACCCGCTAGGTAGTCGGAAATGGCCACGGTGTATGTGCGCGTAATATCAAAAGGCTGGCCGTTGATGCGAACATCCTGGGGCTTACCATCGGCTGCCGTATACACTGCCCCAGAGATGGGCATTTTTACGCGGGCCGCAAAGTCGAACAATTGCTGCACTACCACGCCGGGGGCATCAAGCACAACTAGCTCATTCTCAAAGGGCATTAACTCGAAGATGGACCCTAGCGTTACTTGACCCGCAGGAATGGGGGCGCGCAGGCCCCCATTAGTCATTACTCCTAGGTCTATGGGTTTACCAAGTTCTTTGCTGGCGCGTACCCGTTGGATATCGGCCACGAAATTACTCAGGGGCGACTCCCCATTGCTTTTCACAATTGCTACCGGAGCCGTTCCCAGTACGGCCGTCATCTGCTCCGTTACGCGCTGACGGTAGGGAGCAATGGTAGCCGCAGCCGTGGGGTCTTCGGGAATAGATTTGCCAACGGGCTGGGCCGTAACCGGGGCCAACTGGGCCGTAGGCTGGTAATAGGTACCACGCTGACAGGCCGGGGCCAGCGCTATGGCTGTAAGCAGGCTGAAAGCCGCTACGCGAGAACGAAGGAAGTGCATCAGATCAGGACCAATCGAGTGAGGGCAGACCACAAAGGTACACTAGCGTGGCCGGAGTTGCAGCGGGGTTATGGCCGCAACTTGGTGCTGAGGCGTGCACAAACAGCAAGGCCGAGCATAAAAATGCCCGGCCTTGTCCTGTGAAAAAGATGCGGAGCAGGCTATTTTCCGAAGGTGTAGCCCGCCAGTAGTGATAGGCCCCGGGCACCCGAGAGCAGACCAGACGATTGAGAAGTGCTATCAAAACTATCCAGGCGGGCTTCGAGGTTGATGTCACCAGCTTGCCCCGTAGAAATCAGCACGCCTAAGCCTACTGTAAGTCCGGTGCCGTACGCGCGCAAGTCAAGGGGGGTAGTAGTTACTTGACTAGAGAAGCGGGGGTAATAATCTGTTTCTTGGCCCTCATGCTTGGTATGCACTGCAAACACTCCTCCACCTTGAATGTAGGGGCGAACTGGCCCCCTTGTTGGGCTATAACGCAAAAGCAAGGGCACCCTCACGGAAGACAAGTTTACTTGCAAAGTTCGCTCATACCCACTCCCTAAGCTACCCGTTCCGGTATAGGCAGCACTATACTCTTGTTCTACATAAATTGCCTGTGCTACAATAGAAAGATGCTGGTTGAAGCTGCCCGGATGAAGTTGAATACCTATCCCGTAGGAGGGGCGCATGGAGGAATGTAGCTCCTTTTCTATGTTACCGTTGAAGTCTACATCTGCCTGATAACCGCCGCCTAATACTGCAAACCGTAAGCGAGTTTTCGGACGTTGAGTTACACGTTGTTCTCCTCCCTTGCAAACGTTGTATGCGGAGAAAACTTTTACCAATTGTGATTCGGCCAATTCCGTCCGCGTGAGGGTAGTCTGCACCGCTGGGCAATCTGCCATTATGGTCCAGAGCACGTTACGGAATGGATATACTCTGGTACGGGTCTTTGTCTCGGCGTGTGTCTGTTGATTATACTCCACAACAGTAGTATCGCTCTGAACCAAGGGTAGTAAGGCAGTTCCGGGCGCTGCCTGGGCGTAGTAAAACTCCGTATCATCCTGGTCGGCGTAGCGGTACAGAGATGTCTTTCCGACCACTAGAGCCTGCACAAACACTTGGGTTTTGCCGGCAGTTGGTAACGTTTGGCTTTGATACTCGCGGCCACTAGTAAAGCCGTAGCCACGCAGCTGCGCTGGCGTATATTCTGTGACGGCAGCGTCGGAAGAAGGCCGAAAGCGGCATACTGTGGCGTTGCGCCGTTCGCCGCGGGAGTCTACTTGGCCCCGCAGCGTATCACCAGAGAGCGGGAGCACATAACCGGGTTTGAAATTAGTTTGAGCCAGGGCTGGGACGGACATGAGCAGCAAGGCTCCAATAAGGGTATTACGTAACACGTACAGGCTAACTGATAAGTGAAGGTGGATAACAGGCATCCGAGATGGGCCAAAGGTATCTGAGGAAAGTACCACCCTCCAAATACGAGGCAGCTTTGTAGCCCCGAAACGGTATCTTTAGGGCGGTTTCTACCGCTTGTTTTCCACCCCCACCCCGCCGTAGTATGGCCGATACGCCGCTTCCCGCGTCTGTTTCTTTTCCTGAATTTACGCCTCTTACCACTACCCAGTGGCAGGAGCGCATCCAACGCGACCTGAAAGGGCAGGACCCAAGTGCCCTTGCGTGGCATACGCCCGAGGGCTTTACCCTTACGCCTTTCTACCACCGTGAGGCGCTGGATGCTTTGGGTGGCGCACCCGTTCCACAAGTGCGGGCCCAGGGGCATTGGCGCAATGTGCCTACTTACAGCGTGCCCGCCGACGATCGGGGCCACGCCGCCATCGACCGGGCCGCGGCGGCTTTAGAACGCGGGGCCGATGGTGCCCATTTCGTGCTGACTTCGGCGGCCGATTTCGACGTGGACTACCTGCATCTGCACCTTCCGCTGCAGCTCACCTACGTAGGCTACACTGTTCGACGGGGGGCGGCGGAATTCTTGCGGCGCCTGCAAGCTACGGAGGCTACGCCGCGCGGCTTTCTGCAGTTTGACCCCGTTACGTGCCGCGTGCCCGATTTACCAGCACAGTTTCAGGATTTACGAACGGCCGTAGCGCTCAGCCAAGCGTGGCCAGAGTTCCAGACCTTGGGAATAGATGCTGCTTACTACGCCAACCGGGGTGCTACGGCTACTCAGCAGCTTGCCTTTGCCTTATCCACCGCAGCGGCCCTACTAAGTGAGTTGCCGATCCACGAGTTGCCGGTAGAGATGGTAGCGCGGGCCTTGCAGGTGCACATAAGCATCAACCCCAACTACTTTTTTGAAATAGCCAAGCTGCGTGCGCTACGGCGTCTGTTTGCCACCTTGGTGCAAGCCTACGGAGTACCTACAGAAGTAGCGCTGGAAATACCCATCTTTGCTAGTACATCCTCCTGGAGTCAGACTACCCTTGATCCGCATACCAACCTGCTGCGGGTGACTACCGAGGCCATGAGCGCCGTGCTGGGCGGGGCCAATACCATCAGCGTAGGCACCTTCGACAGCCTGATTCACGCCCCCAACGAGCTAGCTGAGCGTCTGGCTCGGAACCTGCCGGTGCTCCTGCGCGAGGAAGCATATCTCGACTGGGTGCAGGACCCGGCGGCGGGCTCCTACTACCTCGAAACCCTCACCGACCAACTCGCGCGTGAAGGGTGGGCCTTGTTTCAGAAGGTGCAAGCAGCGGGTGGTTTGCCCCAAGCTACGGGCCTAGTGCTACAGGAACTGCACGCTGCTGCTCAGGCACAGTTCCGGCGCATTGCTACCGGCGAGCATGTGGTGGTAGGCACCAACCGCTTCCAAAACCCTAACGAGCAGTTCGACTATAATCCCAAGCGCCTGCTGCGCAGCCGTGAGTTTGACAGCACCCGCGCCACCTACCCTACCGAAGTACTGCGCCTCGCTACGGCCATGCACTTCGACCGCCGCGAGAAGCAACGGAAACGGGCTGCTATGGTATTGCTGGGCGCGCATACCAATCAGCATATTCTAGAGTCGTTTCTGCGGACCCTGCCGGACCAGGAACGCCCAGAGTTGCGCGAGGCCCACCCCGATGGTACGCTGTCGGTACTGTTTTCCTCCGCGGAGGAGGCTACGCTAATGTACGCTACCCCCGAGCAATTCGGACGCTTGTCGCGGGCTGTTAGCCATGTGCCCATTGATGAGCCAGAATTTGTGCCACCCGTGTTACTCACTTCCGATCTGCCTACTATGCAGGAGGCCATCCGCATTTTCGGCTTCCGAGAGTTTACCGTTCAGGGGTACAGTACGGAGGACGTGCTGGCGCGTTTGCAAGGAAAAAAGTAAGCCTCATGCGTACTTCTGCTCACCTGCTGCACGTGCTAAATAGCCAGCTTGGCAAGGCCGCGCTAGTTGCACTGTCAGCTTACTTCATTTTTCAATTTGGTAAGAGTATAGGGGAGTTTGCGTATTACTTCCAGCACTAGGCTCCACTACTTTTCCAAGCAGCCCCTACCCTTCCGCTGCTTCCCAGTACCCGCTACCACCCACCAATTCCGATGAAGCCCGACTTTTCTCAGATAGCCTACGATGCCGCGCAGCTGCCGGCTCCGCCCGTTGATGCACCTACAACCAACACGCCCGAAGGCATTGAGCTAAGAGAGTTCTACACGCCGCAGGATGTGCAGTACCTCGACCACCTGGGCTTTGGCGCGGGGCAGGCCCCCTACCTGCGTGGCCCCTACAGCACTATGTACGTGCAAAACCCGTGGACCATTCGGCAGTACGCGGGCTTCTCAACGGCGGAAGAGTCCAATGCTTTTTATCGGCGCAATCTGGCGGGCGGGCAAAAGGGCCTGTCGGTAGCGTTTGACCTGGCAACCCACCGGGGCTACGATTCCGACCATCCGCGCGTGGTCGGCGACGTGGGCAAGGCCGGCGTGGCCATCGACTCGGTAGAAGATATGAAGGTGCTTTTCGACCAGATTCCCTTGGATCAGATGTCGGTGAGCATGACCATGAACGGGGCAGTGCTACCGGTAATGGCCTTTTACATTGTGGCGGCGGAGGAACAAGGTGTAAGCCCAGAGAAGCTATCGGGCACCATTCAGAACGATATTCTGAAGGAGTTCATGGTGCGCAACACTTACATCTACCCGCCTGAGCCGAGCATGCGCATCATTGCCGACATCTTCAGCTACACGGCCAAGCACATGCCGCGCTTCAACTCCATCAGCATCTCGGGCTACCACATGCAGGAAGCCGGAGCCACCGCCGACTTGGAGCTGGCGTACACCCTGGCCGACGGGGTGGAGTACGTGCGCGCTGGCCTAAAGGCCGGTATGACCATCGACCAGTTTGCGCCGCGCCTATCGTTTTTCTGGGCCATTGGCATGAACCACTTCATGGAAATTGCCAAGCTACGAGCTGGCCGCCTGCTGTGGGCCAAGCTCATCAAGCAGTTTGGGGCTGAAAACCCGAAGTCGTTGGCGTTGCGCACGCACTGCCAAACTTCGGGCTACTCCCTCACCGAGCAGGACCCCTTCAATAACGTAGCCCGCACCACCATTGAGGCGCTGGCCGCGGCCCTGGGTGGCACCCAAAGCTTGCACACCAACGCCCTCGACGAGGCCATTGCGCTGCCAACCGACTTCTCGGCCCGCATTGCCCGCAACACCCAGCTCTACCTCCAGCACGAAACCGATATTACCCGCGTGGTGGACCCCTGGGGCGGCTCCTACTACGTGGAAACCCTCACCCACGAGCTAGCCAATAAGGCCTGGGCCCTGATTCAGGAAGTAGAAGAACTAGGCGGCATGGCCAAGGCTATTGAAACTGGCCTACCCAAGCTGCGCATTGAGGAAGCTGCGGCCCGCAAGCAGGCCCGCATTGATGCGGGCAAGGAGGTGATTGTGGGCGTAAACCGCTTCCGCCTGACTGAGGAGCAGCAGGCCCAGGAGGCGCAAATAGAAATCCTCGACATCGACAATGCCGCCGTACGAGAGTCCCAGATTGCGCGCCTCAACCAAATCAAAGCCGAGCGCGACACTGAAGCCGTGCAGCAGGCCCTAGCCGCCCTCACGGAAGCTGCCCGCTCCGGCACCAATAACCTGCTGACTTTGGCGGTAGATGCCGCCCGCCTGCGCGCTACTCTCGGCGAAATTTCCGATGCGCTGGAAGCCGTATATGGCCGCCACCAAGCCACTATCCGTACCGTGTCGGGCGTGTACTCCCAGGAAATGGACTACGACCAGGAATTTGCCAAGGCCCGCCAAGCGGCCGACGACTTTGCCGCCAAAGAAGGCCGCCGCCCCCGCATGATGGTGGCCAAAATGGGCCAGGACGGCCACGACCGGGGCTCCAAGATTATTGCTACCTCCTTCGCCGACGTAGGCTTCGACGTGGACATTGCCCCCCTCTTCCAAACCCCCGACGAGGTAGCCCGCCAAGCGGCCGAAAACGACGTGCACGTAGTAGGCGTGAGCAGCCTTGCCGCTGGTCACAAAACCCTGATTCCGCAGCTCATTGAGGAGCTACGGCAGCTCGGCCGCGAAGACATCCTCGTCATTGCCGGTGGCGTTATCCCCGCTCAAGACTATCAATTTCTCTACGATGCCGGCGTAGCGGCGTGTACGGACCAGGAACGGTAATTGCCGTGGCCGCTCAGGAGATATTGGGGAAATTGGGAGAGTAGACAGAAAAAAGCACTAGGTGCTCAAACAAGATGCGCATTGACGAAATAGACCAGGAGGACGCAGATATTGATTGGTTTGCCACGGACAGCAACGGGCATATCCTGCATGTAGCGTCCGGCGGCGGGATACTGCCAGAGTCGGTGGCAGCTTCCCAGGAGGCGCTGCTAGAGTTGCACCTGTATTTTCTGACGCTGCCGGAAACCGACTCGGCGGTGGCGGCCGAAGTAGCCGATGGCGCCGAGGAAGCCAGCAGCTACCAGAGCTTTGCTCGCTACGCACGGCGTGGGTTGTTTTCCTTCGAGAAAACCCGCCTCCACGAGCGCGCCGATACACGTTACCACTTAGTAGCCCGGCCGCTTCGGCCGCTACTGCTGCGTGACCTACCCGAGCCCCTGGCCAAGCTACTGCGCCACACGCAGCTACCCGATTCAGTAGTGGCAGCCACGCAGCTAGATAGTGCCCGCATCAGCTAGGAACGTGCCCCCAATGCTTTGCTGCCCGCTGGGGCCGGACGCCCGGCTCCAGCGGGCAGTTTTGGTAAATGACGATTCCTGATTCAACGATTCAAAATGCTCCACAGTCTATGTAGTGGTAGCCTACTATATCGATGGGTATAATGCGCGTAAAGACTTTCCCCTAGCACTACTACTCCCACCACCTCGCTTGGGGCAGCGGACCAGCATCGAGGGTTATGGGCTGCCCGAGCTGAGGGGTAGTGATGGGCAGGTGCAGGCGCGTGGCCTCGGCAGTGGCGCGCGTTACTGACTCGTTCCAGGCGTGGTGGGCCTCCGTGAATGCACCCCAGTGAACCGGCAGCAGCACACGTGCCTGCACATCGAGGGCGGCTTGCACGGTTTGCTCGGGTAGCATATGGATTTGCGCCCACTGCTTGTCGTACTGGCCGCACTCCATCAGGGCCAGATTGAATGGGCCGTATTGCTGGCCGATTTGCTGAAAGTGCGGGCCGTAGCCTCCGTCACCACTGTAGAACACACGCTTGGTAGGCGTTTTGAGCACCCAGGAGCTCCAGGAGGTAGAGTTACGATTGGTGAGGCCTCGGCCGGAAAAGTGGCGGGCTGGGGTGCTGATGATGGTGAGGCCAGGCAGCTGCACCGAGTCGTTCCAGTCTAGCTCCTGAATGCGCGCTGCTTCTACGCCCCAGCGGCGCAAGTGGGCCCCTACCCCTAGGGGCACATAGAAGTGCGCCACCTTCGTGCGCAGCTTCACAATGGTTTTGTAGTCGAGGTGGTCATAGTGGTCATGGGAAATCAGCACGGCGTCAACGGGAGGAAGCTGCTCTGCGGTAATGGCCAGGCTGGAATTGTAACGCTTGGGCGTCACCAAGGATAGCGGCCCCATTTTCACGCTAAGCATGGGGTCAAGCAAAATGTTCTTACCCGCAATTTCTACTAGGCTAGCCGAGTGCCCAAACCACGTTACGCGGACCATTTCGGGCGTTTTGCGGGTGATACTCAGCGAATCTAGCTGCTGAGTAGGCAGGGGTCCATCGGGGGCTGCGTGGGGCGTTTTGCCAAACACAAAGCGCCACAACGAACCAAACATGCTACCATCCCCAGTCATCAGAGTAGTAGGCACCAGGTTTTGAAACTCACCGTCCCGGTAATGTCCTGATTGCGCGTAGGCCGCTTTTTCTTGGTCGGTTGGTTTGCCACCCAACTCTGGCTTAGCTGGGCAAACGCCACACCCGCCACCAGCAAGAGCACTAGCACACTCGCGGCCAGGCGGCCAAGTACTTTCCAAGGTTGACGCATAGTAAACGGGTAATAACAGCGCGGCAGGAGCACCGCTAGCGTTGTAGTCGAACTAGTACGCAAAATATTGTACCTCGTCGG
>NZ_JZIR02000039.1:0-89279 GCF_000961955.2 Hymenobacter sp. AT01-02 | reverse complement strand
CTTCGACAAAGGCGAAACCTTTTCGGGCGTGGACTACGAGACTGGTTTGGCCGCCGTGGAGGAGCTGAAAAAGGTATTCCCTGACCAGCCCAACCTCGCCCCTATTGCCTTGCGCTGGGTACTCATGTTCGATGAAGTCAGCTGCGTAATTCCAGGTGCCTCTAAGCCCAGCCAACTGGAATCTAACCTGCACGCTGCCGAGCTACCAGCCCTTACTACCGAGCAACTGCAAGCCGTGCGTACTATTTACGAGCAGCGTATCATGCCCCTCGTGCATACTCTGTGGTAAAGAGGCAACCCAGGACTAGAGCGAATCTGATTAAATATCACGCGGAATTTATCGAACCCGAGGGTAGCCTAGCCAAACATCCTACTGGTACCGTTTGGTCAAGGTAACAGCATTAACTCACGAGGCTGCTCCATCACGCTCGGAATGAGGCTCTCTCGTTCTGCTACCTATTTCAGGCAACCATACAGCATAAAAAAGGCCCGCTGAAATTGCTCCAGCGGGCCTTTTTACTGTAAGTATGAGGTTGTGTGCTACGCTACTTCTGAGGCTTCCGCGTCGCGGCGGGCTTGGGCAGCGGCTACATCGTCGGCCGCTACGGGGTGGGCCGCTTCAAACTGGTGTCCGTAGAAACGGTTCTGGAAGATCAGAATCAGCACTACGCCCACAAAAATGCAAGAGTCGGCAATGTTGAAGATGGGAAAGTCAGGGATAATCTCGCCGCCTATCCAGGGCCACGAGGCGGGGAAAAAGCCATCGGGGAAGTCTACAAACAGCATGTCAATTACTTGCCCATGCAGCCACGGAGTAGGCGCGCTAAAAGGAGCATTATTATAGAGCACGCCGTAGAAAATAGAGTCCACTAGGTTGCCAATAGCACCGCCCAGAATCATGGCAATGCATACGAGAAGCCCGCTGGGAGCATGTTGCTTCCACAAGTGGTAGATGTAGTACGTAATGCCTGTCACGGCCACCAACCGGAACAGGGTTAGAATAACTTTGCCGTAGGGGGCGGGTAGCTCGACGCCAAACGCCATACCTGGGTTGAGGGTGTAATGCAGTTTAAACCAGTCGCCGAACACCGGAATTTCGCCGGGCATTCCCATGGGCATGTAGCGGTGCACCGCCCATTTTGAGAGTTGATCAATGACGATGACCAGCAGCGCCACCAGGTAGTATTTCCAGTACTTCATAAGCACAAAGTGACGCAGAATTTTTGACTCCGCTGCGTAGCGCCCTACTACAGCCTCTGCGTCGTTGGTATATGTTCTGAGGTAGCTTTTGTGCCGATATAAACCCATTTTTTGAGGGTTTGTACGACGTTATGCTAAACACTTCCGAAAAGGCAAACTTACTGTAAACAAACGTTTTTTCGGGTCAGCGGCGGCGGGCAGTTTCCCGGGGATTTTGTTGGTTAGAGTTCAAACAGAAGCGTAAGGCCGAACCAGTGCTTACAAAAACAGGAAATCTTAGGTTGACGAAGGAGAATAAAGTGCCGTAGTTTCAAACTAAATTTATAGTTATATATTTCCATTCAGCATCCATCTACCCGCTATCACTATGTTAATCAGCAAGAAACAGCTTTCGCGCTTGCCAGTTAGAGTATTTCTAATTGCCCTTTCTGCAGGCCTAGGTGCCTGCGCCGCGCCACACTCACTCACGCGCAGTAATGAGCAGCAGCAGACCATGACAACCACGCTGTACAACCGGGAGTTGAATACTAGTTTGCTGCTTAATGGCGACTACGATGTAGACCTAAAGCCGCGCAACCGACCGGATAAGGTGACGAAAGGGCGCCTAAAAAAGCTGGGCTTTTCGCGGCGCCAGTCAGCAGTCCTATTTACTGGCAAAACCAATCTAACGCCTACTTACCGTCTGCGTGGTCTGCGCATAACAGGCAACCCTGCCTGGTACGCCTTGGGTTTCCAGGAAACTGGCATTGGGCGCTACCAACGCACGGACACCGTGGGTCAGGATTTGTTGATGGAATACGCTGCGCTGCTGCCTGATAAGCAGAGTTGGTTGTACCTGGTGGCTACTGACGAGGCCAGTTCACGCCCCACTACCTCCATAAGCGACCGTAGCTTTGAAATGGATGCGGAGTTTGTGACGTTCACGTTCCCTTCTGTGCAAAAGGGTCGCTGGCCACGGGTGGTTTCGCCAGTACGGTTGGCCAATGATGCGTTTCTGAGTCGGCCGAACGGTGATTACTTGGCTCCGCTGTCGGCGCTGGCTCAGAGCCGGCACGCCCTCACCACGGGCAACGACCCAAGCATTGATGGGATGCTGTGGCAGATGCTGCAGCAGTACCACGCCATAGCCGGCAACACCGATTCGGTGGAATATTTCCTACAACAGGGCTGGGACAACATCAGAATCCCGGCGTCTAGCTCACCCGCGCAAACCGCGCGCAGTTCCAACCCAGCCCCTACCGATACCCTCGTGAGCCTGGATGCAGTGCCAGAAATTCTAAGAAAAGCGGCCGGTGTGCAGGCCGTGATGCTGAATGAGTCTCACACCTTTGGCCGGCACCGGGCGCTGGCAGCGGCCTTGCTGCCGGGCCTGTATAAGCAGGGTTTCCGCTATCTGGCCCTGGAAACGCTGGAAGACACAGCCGCCAGTACCCTTGCCCCGCTGCCGCTGAAAGCTGGGTTTTATACCCGCGAGGCCACATACGCTAACTTCATCCGGACGGCCCGTAAGCTGGGCTTTACCCTGGTGGCCTACGAGGCGGTCCGTGGAAAGCAGGAGCGAGAGCTGGCTCAAGCTACCAATCTGTACAATGCCGTGCGCCACGACCCTGCGGCCAAGGTATTCGTGTACGGTGGCGGCTCCCACATAAATCGTCTCGCTATGCCCGGCCAAGCCCAGAAGAAATGGATGGCGCAGCACTTCATCGACCTTACGGGCTGGCGCATTCTAAGTATCAACCAAGCGCGCATGAGCAATGAAGCACGTAGTAACTTAGCAGCCGTACCCACCGGCACCGTCCAGGTAGTATACACGCTGCGCAAGGGTCAGCGCCTCTCTCCCTACCCCGAAAACGACATAGTGGTGCGCAACAACCTCGACCTAGGCCAGTTCCCCCTGCCCTATGCTGATGCCACCGACGCCCAGCTAGTTTCCCTGGACGTGCGCCCATACAGGCCTACCGCCATTACGGGCCGCCGGATGGTGCAACTCTACCTGCAACCGGAGCTAGCCGTGCGGGAGGACATTTCGCCCATTTACACCCATGAATTGCGCCCGTCAGAGGATGCCTTGTCGCTTCGCCTGGTGCCGGGCACATATATATACCGCGTGCTCTCAGAGAAGCAAAAAGAAGAAGTACGGAAGGAGCTGGTGGTAAAGTAGGGCTTACATGATTCCCAGGAACTTCCTGTTGCGCTTGCCGAAGTATCTCCCCCGCTTTGTTGAGTCGGTCCTAAGCCACTTGATTAGCTAGAGAGAAATGCTCCGGCAAGCTCAGCAGGACTTCTGGTTAAGGCTTCCAAAAAAGAGGCCGCGAAACATATGTTCCGCGGCCTCTTTGGCTCTGATAGTAAGTAAATTAGCTCTGTGCTACTTCAAGCTGCACGGGCACGTTGTATTCATCAAATTCCAGTACGGAACCGCCGTTTACATCTGGCGCGAAGTTCAGGGCCAGGGCTTGTACTTCCTCGCGGATGTAGTCGCCGAACGACTGCACGGCGGCTTGTAGCTCGGGCTGCTGGCCCAGGGTTACGCGGATGCGGTCCTGCACTTCCAAGCCGCTGTCTTTGCGCAGGTTCTGGAGGCGGTTCACCAACTCGCGGGCTACACCTTCCTGGCGCAGCTCCTCAGTCAGGGTCACGTCGAGGGCTACCGTGAGAGGACCGTCGGTGGCTACGAGCCAGCCGGGCAGGTCCTGAGTGCGGATTTCCACGTCGTCGGGGGCCAAAGTAAAGGCTTCCCCATCCACTTCTACGGCCAGCTGACCGGTTTTTTCAAGGGTGCTGATTTCCTCTGGGGTCATCTGCTGGATGCGGGCGCCTACGGCTTTCAGCTTGGCGCCGTACTGCTGGCCTAGGCGCTTGAAGTTAGGCTTCACCGACTTTACCAACACCCCGCTGGTATCGTCAAGGAACTCCACGTGCTTCACGTTCACCTCAGCGCAGATCAGGTCTTCCACCTTGCCTACCTGCTCGCGGGTAGTATCGTTGAACACGGGCACCAGAATGCGCTGCAAGGGCTGGCGCACTTTCAGCACGGACTTCTTGCGCAGAGAGTGGGTAAGCGAGGAAATCCGCTGGGCCAGTTCCATGCGCTCCTCCAGGGCCTTATCGATGCGGGTTTCGTCGGCCTCCACTAGCAGCGTGAGGTGCACCGATTCGGCGCTCCAACGCTGGGCGTTGCCTTCCTGACGTAGGCCATCGGTCATGTTCTTATAGAGCCATTCGGCGAAGAAAGGCGCAATAGGAGCCATAAGTTGGGCTACGGTTACCAAGCATTCCTGCAGGGTCTCGTAGGCGGCGCGTTTGTCGGCGGTCAGCTCACCCTTCCAGAAACGGCGGCGCGAGAGGCGTACGTGCCAGTTGGAAAGCTGATCGGTCACGAAATCTTGGATGGCGCGGGCAGCCTTCGTGGGGTCGTAACCATCGTAATAGCCCCGTACCTCCACAATCAAGGACTGGAGCTTGCTTAAAATCCAGCGGTCCAGCTCGCTTAGCTCAGCGTGGGACACCCGGTCAGTTTCGGTGGCCTGGAAGCCATCAAGGTTGGCGTAGAGGGCGTAGAACGAGTAGGTGTTGAACAACGTGCCGAAGAAACGGCGCTGCACCTCCGTGATGCCAGCGAGGTCGAACTTTAGGTTGTCCCAGGGCTGGGCGTTGGCAATCATGTACCAGCGCGTAGCGTCGGGGCCATATTGGCTGATGGTAGCAAACGGATCTACGGCGTTGCCGAGGCGCTTGCTCATCTTGTTGCCGTTCTTGTCCAGCACCAAGCCGTTGGCCATCACGTTTTTGTAAGCCACTGAGTCCTCCAGCATAACGGCCAGAGCGTGCAGGGTAAAGAACCAACCGCGGGTCTGGTCCACGCCTTCGGCAATGAAATCAGCCGGAAAATTCTTCTCAAACACTTCCTGGTTCTCCAGCGGGTAGTGCCACTGGGCATAGGGCATGGCGCCGCTATCGAACCATACGTCGATGAGGTCTGACTCACGGTACATGGGCTGGCCCGAGGGCGATACCAGGAAGATATCATCCACGTAGGGGCGGTGCAGGTCCATCTTCTCCCCGTTGGCGTAGGGGTTGTGGGTCATCACTTCAGCCGCTACGGCCTTGTCAATTTCCTGCTTCAACTGCTCCACCGACCCAATGCAGATTTCTTCCGAGCCATCTTGGGTGCGCCAGATGGGCAGGGGCGTACCCCAATAGCGCGAGCGGCTCAGGTTCCAGTCTACCAGGTTTTCCAGCCAGTTGCCGAAGCGGCCGGTGCCAGTGCTAGCAGGCTGCCAGTTGATGGTTTTGTTGAGTTC
Source organism: Hymenobacter sp. AT01-02 (assembly GCF_000961955.2). Lineage (NCBI taxonomy): Bacteria > Pseudomonadati > Bacteroidota > Cytophagia > Cytophagales > Hymenobacteraceae > Hymenobacter > Hymenobacter sp. AT01-02. Next base: position 83,775 of record NZ_JZIR02000039.1, on the reverse strand, counting down.
GATGAGCCGGTCTTTCACCGCCGTGGTCTTGATAAACCAAGAGTCCAGGGGGTAGTACAGTACGGGCTTATCGGTGCGCCAGCAGTGCGGGTAGGTGTGCTCGTACTTCTCCACTTTGAATGCCGTGCCGTCGCCTTTCATGCGGATGGCAATGCTTTCGTCAAGAGTCTTGTAGTCGGCGCCGCTTTGGTCGTGGCCGTCGTAGTTTTTCACCCAGCGGCCGCCAAACTCACCCATTTGCTGCACGTAGCGGCCGGTACGGTCCACGATGGGCGTAGGCTTGCCCTCGGCATCCGTCACGATAAGTGCGGGGATGTCGTTGAGTTGGGCGACTTTGAAGTCATCGGCGCCAAACGTGGGCGAAATGTGCACGATGCCCGTACCATCCTCAGTCGTTACGAAGTCGCCGGGGATAACGCGGAAAGCACGCTCTTCCCCTTCAAAAGCGGGAAAGCCAGCTTCCTGGCTGAATAGGCGCTCGTAGCGAATGCCCACTAAGTCGGAGCCTTTAAACTGACTTTCAATGCGCCAGGGCAGCACCTTGTCACCAGCTTTGAAGTCCTCTAGGGAGGCGTCTTTGCCTTTCTCTGAGAAGTAGCGGCTCACCAATGCCTCCGCCAGCACCACCCGAATGGGCGTGTAAGTGTAGGGATTGAAGGTACGCACCAGCACGTACGGAATGTTTTTTCCTACGGCCAGACCTGTATTACCAGGCAACGTCCAGGGTGTAGTCGTCCAGGCCAGGATGTAGAGGGGCGCGTCGTCAGTGCCAGCCGCAAACAGCACCTCCGACTTCTCATCGCGCTTCACCTTGAACTGGGCCACGATGGTGGTGTCCTTTACGTCGCGGTAAGTACCAGGCTGGTTCAGTTCGTGCGAGCTAAGACCAGTGCCGGCGGCCGGGGAGTAAGGCTGGATGGTGTAGCCTTTGTACAGGTATCCCTTGTCGTAGAGCTTCTTGAGCAGAGCCCAGCAGCTTTCAATGTACTCGGGCTCGAAGGTGATATAAGGGTCGTCGAGGTCAACCCAATAGCCCATTTTCTCGGTGAGGTCGTCCCATTGGGCTTTGAAGCGCATCACGGTTTCGCGGCAGCGCTGGTTGTAGTCCTCAATGCTGATTTTCTTACCAATATCCTCCTTCGTGATGCCTAGCTCCTTCTCTACCTGCAGCTCAATGGGCAGGCCGTGGGTGTCCCAGCCGCCTTTGCGGTTTACCTGCTTGCCCAGCAAGGTCTGGTAGCGGCAGAAGATGTCCTTCACGGTCCGGGCCATCACGTGGTGAATGCCGGGGGCGCCGTTGGCCGAAGGCGGACCTTCATAAAATACGAAGGTGGGCTTCCCTTCGCGGGTGCTCACACTCTTTTCAAAGATGCCGTTCTGCTTCCACCACGCCAGGATATCGGTGCCGACCTGGCCGTAGTTGAGCGGCTGCTTGTATTCGGGGTAGTTCATTGTGGGGAGGGTCGTTGTATCAGAACGTCAGGCGGAGCGCGGCTGGAGCATTTCTACTTCAACCTAGCCACCGCTAGCCTGCCTTTACGAAGGGGTAGAAATGCTGTGGCTGCGTTCCGCATGATGGTGGTATGGATATGGTCTAACCGTTCAGTTTGGGCTGCACCTGCATGCGGTTCAGGTCGAGTTCTAGGTCATCATCTTCTTCGTGGTAGTTGTCATCGTAATGACGAATACCGGATTGGTCAATGATGTCTTCGTCCTTGCCGTGCTCAAAGGTAACGAGCAAGCAGGGTAGCAGAATCAGGTTAGAAAAGTTGGTTATCAGCAGGCTAGCCGACATCAACAATCCGAGGGCTTTGGTGCCACCAAACTCAGAGAAGGCAAACACCGAAAATCCCAAGAACAGCACAATACTGGTGTAAATCATGCTGGTACCCGCCTCAGAAAGCGTGGTGGTAATAGCCGCTTTCACGCGGCGGCCGTTGGCGGCCATTTCCTGCCGGAACTTGGCTAGCAAGTGAATGGAGTTGTCGCCGTCGATGCCGAGCGCAATGCTGAAAATCAGGGCCGTGCTGGGCTTAAGCGGAATACCAAAGTAGCCCATGATGCCGCCCGTGAGCAGGAGCGTAAAGAAGTTGGGCAGGAGGGTGAAGAACACGGCCCGGATGCTCCGGAACAAAATCAACACTACTAAGCCCACCAGCGCGAAGGCGATGAGCAAGCTCTCCTTCAGCGTGCCAATCAGGTATTCGTTGCCCTTAGTGAAGATAATGGTGGTACCCGTCAGCTTCACATCCATGCCCGTACCGTTGAAGATCTGGCGAATTTGGGGCTGAATCTGGTTGCTCAGCAGAGTATCCAGGTTGCGGGAGCCGATGTCGGCAATCTTCAACGAAATGCGCGCCTCCCGCATGGTGCTATCAGTGAAGGAACGCAAGAGCTTGCTGGTTAGCTGCCCCTCGCTGCCTTTGGTAGACTGCGAATGAGCCAGGTAGCTGAAGATGTAGTTCTTCTCCGAGTTATCGGGGAGGCGGTAGTACTCGGGGCTGCCGTTGTAAAACGCTTGAGTAGAGCCCTTCAGGAAGGTTACGATGCTGACAGGGGTAGTAAGTACGGGTTGGGTGCGCAAGAACTTCTCTAGGCGGTCGATGCGCTCCAGGTTTTTTAGCTTCAGCAAGCCCTTGGGCCGGCCCGTATCAACTACCAGTTCCAGGGGCATCACCCCGTTGAAGTGCTGCTCGAAGAACTTCAAGTCGGAGTTTACCGACGAATCCTTGGGCAGGTCGTCTACCATGTAAGACACCGATTTTACCTTGCTCACGCCAAAGGCTGCCAGCACTACAAAGGCCAACGCAGCCAAGTACACGGTGCGCCGACGCTCCAGCACGAGGTAGTCGAAGAACTCCAGTAGCTTGGTTAGGGGCTTGGCTTCCAGATGCTCTAGCTGCTTGGGTGTGGGCGGGGGCAGCAGCGTGAAGATGATAGGCATCAGAATAAACGATACCATGAACGCCACGAAAATATTGATAGTAGCCACCGCGCCAAACTGAAACAGAATGGCAATGTTGGTGAAGCAAAACACCACGAAGCCCACGGCTGTGGTGGTGTTATTCATGAGCGTTACCAGCCCAATTTTACGCACTACCCGGGCCATAGCCAGCACTTGGTTGCCCGATTTGCGGTAGTCGTAGTGGTAGCGGGAAAGCAGGTACGTGCAGTTCGGGATGCCAATAACGATGATGATGCTCGGAATCAGACCCGTAAGTAGGTTGATCTTGTACCCCATCAGCACCATGGAGCCAATGCACCACGTAACAACGATGAGCACAATGAGCAAGGGAAAGACCACGGCCGACCAGGTGCGGAAAAACATGAGTAGCGTGAGGGCCATCATGGCAATGGTCAGGCCCACAAACAGTTTCATCTCTGCCGCCACTTTCGTGGTCATGGTAGCCCGCACGTAGGGCAGGCCGGCGTAGTGCATTTTGATGCCGGTTTTCTTCTGAAAGCGCTCCGCATGCCCCAGTATCTCCTGCATCACGGCCTCGCGGCGGCTGGAGTTTAGGTACTTCGGGTCCATGGTGAGGGCCAGCAGCGTGGCACCAGTAGTAGGCGATATCAGCTGGCCTTTGTAGAACTCCTGGGCGTTTACAATCCGCATCAAGGAGTCTAGCTCGGGCTGGGTTTGGGGAAAACGTCGGAAGATGGGAACCGCTCGGAAGCTGCGCGTCAGGGTATCCTTCTCCAGCTTGGGCAGGCGCGTTACGCTCAATACGCCATTCACGCCGCGCACTTTGGCGAGGGTATCGGTGAGCGTACGCAGCTCGTTGAAATTACCAAGCCGGTACACCGAACTATCTTGCATACCCAGCACGAGCACGTTGCCGTCCTCACCAAACTTCTTTTTGAAGCGTTGGAAGTACATCATGTCCGGGTCGTCGGGCGAAACGACCTGGGCGAAGTCGTACGTCATTTCAACCTTGCGGGCCTCCCAGGCCATGAATACCGTGATAACGGCCAGCAGCCCAATCAGGAGCCGGCGGTTTTTAATGACAAACAGGGCGAGGTTTCTCCACATAGGCTGCTAAAATGCAGCAAAGGTACGCAACTATGGCATGAGCCTCAGCCATTAAACCAAGGAGTCTGGGCGTTGTCTAAAAACAACCTCGGCAGGCGGTGTGCATATTTATTTCAGATATAGACAACTGTAAATGTAACTCTACACGTAAATAGCCCCATCCTACGGTTTTGGTCGGTGCCATAATTGCATTTTGCCAGGCCCTGGGTCTTTCCTTTCCTTGCCAATGACTCTTTTTCAGACTCCTGAGGCCTCTTTGACGTACAATTCGGCTTCTCAGACTCTGCATCTTAGCTACAACGCCACGCGCTTATCCGTTTCCTTCGGGGAAGCATACCAGCGGGCCTTGAAGCAGATGCTAGAGCACAATGTGGGTAAGCTCTTGCTTGACTTAAAGCGGAACGCCCCGCCTACCGAAGATGAAACGGAGCAGATTTTATTGCCGCTGATTGAGGCGCTACCTGCTCATCACCACCAACCCCTGTTCATCGCCGCCGTCGTATCGGAAGGCCAGTACCAGTATCAAATCGGTAATTACTCAGCTAGTAGTGGAGCCATTGCACCGGCCCACGTTGAGTTCAACTATTTCACATCTCGCCGTGATGCCACTGCGTGGCTCAGCGAGAACTAAGCGCTACGCCCCACCTTACTCCGCTCCTATTCCACCCAATCAAAAGGCCCCCGGCAGTACTGCCGGGGGCCTTTCTGTTAGCGAAGAACACTCTTCTTACAGCTGCTCAAAAATGCGGGCAAAGCTCACAGCCTCGCCAATGTACGCGCGCAGGTCAGCAATGGGCATGCGGGTTTGCTCGCGCGAGTCGCGGTGGCGTACGGTCACGGTGTTATCTTCTAGAGTCTGGTGGTCGACGGCCACGCAGAAGGGCGTCCCAATAAGGTCTTGGCGTGTGTAGCGCGTACCGATAGAATCCTTCTCTTCTACTACCAGCGGAAAGTCATGGCGCAGGCTGTTGTAGATTTCATTGGCTTTCTCGGGTAGGCCATCTTTTTTCACCAGCGGGAAGATGGCCGCTTTGATGGGCGCTACGGCGGGGTGCAGCTTCAGCAATTTGCGCGTTTTGGTTTGCTGCTTCTCGCCTTCGCCCTCCGTAATGGTTTCTTCCTGGAAGGCCTGGCAGAGGGTAGCCAAGAACAAACGGTCGGCGCCCACGGACGTTTCTACCACGTAGGGCACGTAGTTGCCGTAGGGCTTACCCGTTTCGGGGTTCACATCGTTGTCGAAGTAGTTCTGCTTCTTGCGGCTGTACTGCTGGTGCTGGGTCAGGTCGAAGTCGCCGCGGGAGTGGATACCCTCAATTTCCTTGAAGCCGAAGGGGAATTCGTACTCAATGTCAACGGCAGCTTTGGCGTAGTGAGCCAGTTTCTCGTGGTCATGGAAACGGAGCTTGGCAGCGGGTAGGCCCATGGCTTCGTGCCAGCGGCGGCGCGTTTCCTTCCACTGCTGGTACCACTCGCCTTCCGTACCAGGGCGCACAAAGAATTGCATTTCCATCTGCTCGAACTCCCGCATGCGGAAGATGAACTGGCGGGCCACAATCTCGTTGCGGAAGGCCTTACCAATTTGAGCAATACCGAAGGGCACCTTCGCCCGCGCCGACTTCTGCACGTTCAGGAAGTTCACGAAGATTCCCTGGGCCGTTTCGGGGCGCAGGTAAATCTGCGACGAATCGCCGGCTACGGCGCCTACCTGCGTGGAGAACATCAGGTTGAACTGACGCACCTCGGTCCAGTTGGCCGTTTTGCTGATGGGGCACAGAATTTTCTCATCTAAGATGAGCTGCTTCACGCCCGCCAAGTCGTTTTCGGTAAGCAAGCGGCCCAACTCTACTAGCAACGCATCGGCACGCGCCTTGTCTCCCGCGTTTTCGTACTCGGCGGCTTTGTCTTCTACCAGCACGTCGGCGCGGTAGCGCTTCTTGCTGTCGAGGTTATCAATGAGCGGATCGGAGAAACCATCTACGTGCCCCGACGCTTTCCACGTGGTTGGGTGCATGAAGATGGCAGCATCAATGCCTACTACGTTTTGGTTGAGCTGGGTCATGGCCCGCCACCACAGCTGCTTCAGGTTGTTCTTCAACTCTACGCCATACGGACCATAGTCGTACACGGCAGCCAGGCCATCGTAAATTTCCGAGGAAGGGAAGACAAAGCCATACTCCTTGGCGTGCGACACGATATCGGCCAGGGTGCTCTCGGCCGTAGTGGGTTTCTGCTGGGCGTTACTCATGAATAAAAAAGTAGGAGGCGAAAGGCAAAAAGTAGACATGCCGCGTACGGGCCGATGGCCGCATACGGTCAGGATTTACGCTCTGCCAACCCCTCATTTCGGGAAGTATTGGCAAAAGTAGCGGATGCTGCGGCATGCGCCGCATTAAAGTCAACTTGTTGAATATTCCTGCGTTTAGCGTCTCAACCTGGGCGCTTCCATGCTTCTCCCATAACAATTTCATAATCTTGCGCCCCTTTCGGGCGGCACTACCTTTGATTGCCGAAACTTAATTTTCACAAATCCCCCCCTTATGTTTGGCTTAGAGCCTCATGTGCTGTTGCTGCTGCTGGCTTGTCTGGTAGCGGCCTGCGCGTTTGAATTCGTCAACGGTTTCCACGATACGGCCAACGCCGTGGCTACCGTTATTTACACCAATGCCCTGCGGCCCTGGGTAGCGGTAGTGTGGTCGGGCTTCTGGAACTTCATCGGAGTACTCACGGGCGGTATTGCGGTGGCCATGGGCATCGTGTACCTTCTACCGGTAGAAAGCCTGGTCGACCAGAATGTGTACCATGGCATTGCTATGGTTGGGGCGCTGATTATTGCGGCCATCATCTGGAACGTGGGCACCTGGTACTACGGCCTGCCTTCGTCGTCGTCGCACGCCTTAATTGGGTCTATTCTGGGCGTGGGTATTGCCTTCTCCTTACTCCCCGACTCCCATAATGCGGCTATCAACTGGAGCAAGGCCGGCGAAACCATGGCTTCGCTGCTGATTAGCCCCATCTTCGGCTTTTCGCTTACCATCATCATGATGTTCTTGTTAAAGCGCTTCGTGGCGAACAAGGGCATCTTTAAGGAGCCGCACAAGCGCAAGCCCCCACCCATCTGGATTCGCCTGATTCTGATTGCTACCTGCACGCTAGTGAGCTTTTTCCACGGCTCCAACGACGGGCAGAAAGGCGTGGGCCTGATCATGCTGATTTTGATAGGCATTGTGCCCGTGCATTTTGCCCTCAATCAGAAGCTGAACCCCTTAGACATGCGCGACTCCCTCAACAAGGTGGAGACGGTAATGGGCAAAATAAACCCCGCTGGTCTCAGCCAAGCCGACAGCCAACTGCTAGCCGATATCAGGACGCAAACTAATAGCCTCGACCAGATTTTGCCGGCAAAACCGACGTGAAGCAGCTGCCCGAGTCGGCACGCTTCGAGATTCGCAAAGCCATTTTGCTGCTGAACAACCGCGCCAAGAAACTCACTTCGAGCGACAAGTTACCCCTTAGCACCGTTGACCGCACAACGTTTGAGCAAGGCATTACCGAAATGCGCGCCTTCACCGACTATGCTCCGTGGCAAGTGTCGTTCATGGTGGCCCTGTCGTTGGGCATCGGCACCATGGTTGGCTGGCAGCGTATTGTGAAAACTATTGGCGAGCGAATCGGCAAGGAGCACCTAACTTACGCCCAGGGCGCTTCGTCGGAGCTGATTGCTGCGGCCATGATTGGGGTAAACACCCAGTTTGGTTTGCCGGTATCTACCACCCACGTATTGTCATCGGCCATTGCTGGTTCCATGGTCGCCAACCGTGGCATCAAGAACTTGAACCCGCAGATGGTGCGCAATATTGCCCTGGCCTGGGTGCTTACCTTGCCCGTTACCATGTTCTTGTCAGGAGCTCTGTTTTTGCTGTTCCGAGCTGTACTATAGCTTAGCTCATCTAGTCTTAGAATCATACAAAAAGCCCGCCCCGAAATTCGGGGCGGGCTTTTTATTTACTCATTTTGAGGCTAGCTCACCAGGTTGGGAAAACGAAGTTGTTTTAGCTAATGCCTGCTGGCTAACGGACTGATTCACTACCGACTTATCCACTTATCAACACTAAATAGTGTGGATAATGTGGATAACTCCGTTAGGCTGGCCACTGTACTTCCAAATCGTCGTTGATAAACACGCCGAAGTTGACAAACTGCAGCTGGTTCTCATCGAAGTATAAGTCAATCATTTCCTTCTCGTAGGAGAGGCGCATCTCGCCCGTGTCCATTTTCTCTACGTCGCTCTGCTCGTGGCCGTGGCGCTTCATGAGGTCCTGAATTTCCTCGGGAGTTTTGCCGTGGATGGCTTCGCCGTACAGCCGGATGCCGGGGTGGTCGGTTTCGATGCAGCTGAGGCGATAGTCGTCTTCCCGGTCGAAGTACAGAGAGTAGCCTTCTTCCAGGTAGTTCCACGCTTGGTGTTCAAACTCGTCATCGTCTTCCGACTCTTCAATCTCCTCGGGCTCGCCCATCAGGGCCCGCACCTCATCCATGGAGGCACCGAACTTGAGCGGACCCATTCCTTTGCCGAGGACGATTTCATTTTCTTCCGTGCTGGCCGCTTGGTTGCTGGATGTTTGCATATGGCTTATGTGAGGAATGGTAAATGGGTAAAAAGGGTGGGAGTAAAGGTAGACAAGGGTTGTCACTTGCCGTAGCGAGTCTCGAATTCAAGCCGCTGGGCAAGGTAAGCGGGATGTTGTTTGGCCTGGTCCCACTTCTGCTTAAAGATGCGGGCAGCTTCCGCTTTTTCCGGATCCTCGGGAGCCCGCGGTAGTTCGTCGCGGCCATGGGCTCCGCTCTGGCCTTTTTTATCGGCCGGAACTGGGCCGTCGTACTTTTTGCCGCCTTTGTGGTTGGCGTAGCGACGCGACCGGGTAAAGCCCATTTGCAAGAACTTTCGGGCCATGTCGGCTCCCACAAAGTCGTTGGCCTCTAAATAAGCCTCAAAGAGCTTATAAATGGTTTCGCTAGACTCCTGTGCCACTTCGGGGGTACGAAAGCGCCAGTGGGGCAGAATCTCCCCTTTATAGGCTGTACTAGCAGTACCCCCTGCTCGCCTTTACCTACGCGGTACAGTTCCGGGTGCTGCCGGAAATCTACAGTGCGGAAATCAAGCGTGTAATCGAAGGGCATGAGATAAGGGGCCATCACAGGAGGCAAGCCTAGTATACGCCAACACCTACTCTGTGGATATCCCCTGTCAAAAATCAAAAGCTGCTTTGGTGCCCGCCGCTTATCCACACGCCTTGGGCATAACTCATGGTGCTTGTAAGCTAGCTCAAGTAAAGAAGCCGGAAGCTGCCCCTACCTGCTCTTACTTTCCAGCTTTGCCCAACTGACTTCCGAAGGGAGAAGGGAGCCGAGCTTTTCCACACAGTTAATAACTTTTTAAATTCTTCTTTTTTAAAATTTCTTTTTGTCTCCTGCCATTAGGGCTGTGTATAAGTGGATAAGAAACGGAGGTTATGCACAGCGGGGATAACATGTGCACAAGAATTAGCTTATCCACCGTCTATCAACAGGGTATGTGGATAGTAAGTAACTGATACAAAGATTAATAACCGAGTTTTTCACAATCCACAGGGGTTCTGCACAAATCCACAATCCACAGCTGTGTATAGGTGTGGATTGTGTGATTATCGGGGGAAAGTTGTCCACCCTTATCCACCGTACTATCCCCACAGTGGCCTCCTGTTACGGGTTGTCACCATCCAAAAAAACTTGTCCGCAAGTTCTCCACGGGTTATCCCCATGTTTCCCCAGTGTTATCCACGGATTATTTCAGCATCAAGCAGATAGGTGGATAACTCATGTGGATTACGATTTTCAAAATCCGAAAAGCGCCTCTGCGTACCCCAATGCAAATTTATGGGTGTGGATATCTAGTTGCACACCCTCCTATATAGTGAGTAATAGGATTATGGATAGAAGGCCTACTAGGACAGCAGACTATCAGCAGAACTACTAACTGAATGGCTCACGCTGCCCTGCGTTGGATGCAGGGTAGTACATGCATTGCCCATGGCTAAACGCAAAAGCGCCCGGCTCCTTCTAAAGGAGCCGGGCGCTTACGTTCTGCAACGCTGGTACTAAAAGCTGAGCGTTTCTACTTGGTCCCAGTTGGCACGCACCTGAATGGGCTTAGGGAGTAGGTATACGGGCTCTGGCAGCCGCTTAAATTCTGGGTCGCCACCTTGCCAGCGGCCGTCCTGGTTGGCATCAATAAGTACGCGCAATTTGTAGGGCCCCGGCGCGAGATAATCGAAATGGTAGGTAGCCTTGGGGCTGTCTAAGGAAGCCAGCACTTGCCCATTGGCATCAAGGAGCTGCACAATGTAGCGGGTGTACTTCGTGCGAATCGGACCACTTAGGGTGCCGGTAGTAGCTTGCTCGCTCACCCGCAGGCGCAGAGGCTTAATCCCGAGTCGGCGGCCAGTTACGCTCTCAATGGCAGTACTGTCCAGCAGAATGCTAATGGTCTTGCGCGCCTTGGTATTAATTGGGATGGTTAGGGTAGAACGGTCGAGGCTGAGGGCACCATCTTGGGGCAGGCGTAGGGGGCGCTGCTTTACGGAGTCTTCGGTCAGAACGGCAAAAGGCTTGTTGGCCGCAATGCGGATGGGCTCTGTGAATTCAAATTTCACTTGACCTTGGCGGTACACTTCACGCGGAGAGCCTCTACCGAGTACAGCGCACCGCGGCGGGTAGGCGCCGTGCCCTGAAAGCGAACTGAAATTGTGTCTCGACCGGTATTGCCGGCACTATCGGTGCTTGCCAATAGGTAGCGACCCTCGGCGAGAGCCGCCGTGCGGAACAGAATAGCCGTCCGGCCGCGCTCCGCAAACTGAATGGCATCATTGAGATTGGCCGGGGCCGTTGCAGCACCCAGCGGCGTGATGGTAGCTTTCTCCACACCTTCATTAAAGGATACCCGGAAGTCGGTAGGTCCAGGCTTTTGCCCAGTAACCAAAGCGCGCCGCTGGTCGGGGCGGGTCAGCAGCAGGTTGAGGGAGTCGAGGCCGGGCCGGACTGTAATAGGTTCGGGGAGGTAAGCAATCCGTTCGCCGTCCTCGTAGCGGGAGCTCTGATTTTTATCGAGAATGGCGAAAATCCTGTAGGAGCCTTCCTTCAGGTTCTGAAACTCGTACGCGCCTGCCTTATCCGTGCGAGCCAGGTAGTAGGGCTTGCCCGTGCGCACAGTGGTGGTATCAGAGGTAGGGTAGAGAAGCACTGATGCTTCGCCTACGGGCTGCCCACTCAGAGGCTCAGTAACTAGCCCACGCACCGAACCAGAATCAAGCTGCGCACCTGTGCTAAAGCTGACAACGGCCTTGGCGGCAATGTTGCTTTCGGTAATGTCGCTGATGGAATTGCCGAAGTTGAATGAGTAGGTAGTGTTGGGGGCGAAGGGCTTGTCAAACAGCAGCGTAATTGACGTGCGGTCTTCGCGCACCTTGTACGGGTTGTCGTTGCTGATTAGGGGAGCAATGATGAGGTTCTTCTGCAAGTCTTTCACCTGCACTTGTTCTGAAAAGATCAGTCGCACAGATTGGGCCTTCACGTTGCGGGCACCGTTAGCCGGGATTGAGCTAACAAGCTTGGGTACTTCCACATCCCGGGGGCCACCTTCCGGCGAACTGATAGCGGCACAACCTCCCAAACCGGCCGCAGCCGTAAGCAACAGAACTAAACTAGCGCGAGCGGACATTACTGAAATCAAGATGGCGCGAGGAGTATTCCTCAACAAAAGAGCGTACCAAAAACAGGAGAAACGACGAACAGTAGGCGCAGCGTATGCTACCCCAGCCGAAGCTCAGCGAAGGTAGGGCCTACCCTAGATAAGAAGCATGCACGGAATGCGCCCCCCGGCCGCTGGCTACTAGGCCGGCTCCCGCAGCAAAGCTAGCAGCTTGATACTCGGGAGCGTAGCCCCTCCCCTACCCTACTGTGGCAGCAAAGTGTACTTGACACTAGCGTCGGGCCACAACGTAGATCAGACTTGAATACTGTCCATCGTGCTGGGCCGCGTACTGGTTTGACTTGTAGCCAGCTTTTAGCACGGTCAGTAAGCCGCCGCCGCGCTCCGCCCGGTGTTTTTCGCTTAGCATGCTCACATAGTAGGCATCCAGCATCATGGGCAATACCTCACGCACCGTCATTTTGTGCTTTTTGAGGAGCTGGGTCATGGTTTTGGGGCTGAAATGGTACAGATGGCGGGGCACATCGTACGCTGCCCAGTCTTGGCGGTAGTGCTGGGCATCAAGGCTATCTACATTCGGCACCGCAATGATGAGGACGCCATCGGGCTTCAACAAACGGATGAGCTGCTGCAAGGTATCGTTCAGTTCATGAACGTGTTCTAGCACGTGCCACAGCGTGATGGCCTCAAATGAACCAGGTTCAAATGTGAGTAAGCTCTCCATACCGATGGGCTGTCCTACCCGCCGGGAGGCTTCCTCACGGGCCCGCGGGTTAGGCTCTAAGCCTGCTACCTGCCAGCCGCTGGCTTTGGCTGCCGCCAGAAAGTGACCCGTACCGCAACCATAATCTAGGAGCTTGCCTTTGCGAGGCGCTTGCTTATTGAGCAGGGCCACCTTGCGTCGCATGGTGAAAAAGCGGGCCACCTTGTAGGCTTGGTTGATAACCCCTCCTGCCCCGCTGTTGTGCGACACGTATTCCTCGGACTCGTAGTAGCGGCCAATGTTGGCAAAGTCTGGACGAGGATTCGTGAATTGGAAGGAGCACGCCGCGCATTGTTGGATGGCGAAGCTCTCCTTGCTTACCGATTTATCCTCAACTACGAGCTTGTTTTGTAGCTCGGTTTTGCCGCACACTGGGCACTTCTCCAGACGTTCGTAAGACACTACGCGTTGACTTAAACATGAGGATGCCGGAAGCAGAAGCAGGACGAAGACGAGGTGGGCAGCACCATTCGCGCGCGTCTTCTGCTTCCGGCGCCTTTCCTAATTTACCGACCAAGGTACACCATCAGCACCGAAACATCGGCGGGGCTCACGCCACTAATGCGCGCGGCTTGCCCCAACGTTTCGGGCTGTATCTTGAGTAGCTTCTCCCGGGCCTCGTGCGAAAGTGCAGGCATGGCCTTGTAATCGAGGCGGCCCCGGATGGTGAAGTTTTCCAGCTCCTGCACGCGGGCGGCTTGCTGGTGCTCTTTCTCCAAGTACGCCTCATATTTTACCAGAATCTCAGCTTGCTCCAAAGCATCGGGCCGGTACGGCGACAAGGCTAGGGTAAGGCCGGGCAGTACCTGGGCCAGGGCAGCTAAGTCCACATTCGGACGACGAAGCAGATTAACCGCCCGCGTTTTCTCGTGGATGGTAGCCGAGCCTATTTCCGCCAGCCACCCGTTGATTTCCTGTGGTTCAATGGCATATGTCTTCAGCAGCTTGGCCACCTCGGCGGTTTGGGTTTCCTTTTCCCGCACGCGGTCCATACGCTCCTCCGAGGCCAAGCCCAGGGCGTACCCGAGCGGGGTAAGGCGCAAGTCGGCGTTGTCTTGGCGGAGCAGCAAACGGTGCTCGGCGCGGCTCGTGAACATGCGGTAAGGCTCGTCGGTGCCTTTGTTTACCAGGTCGTCGATGAGGACACCAATGTAAGCCTCGCTCCGCTTCAGGATGAAGGGTTCCTTACCGTGGACGCGGTTGTGCGCGTTGATACCAGCCATCAGGCCCTGGCAAGCAGCTTCCTCGTAGCCCGTAGTGCCGTTGATCTGGCCCGCGAAGTATAGGTTTTTGATGTGCTTGGTTTCCAGGGTTAGGTGCAGTTGAGTGGGCGGGAAGAAGTCGTACTCAATGGCATAGCCCGGGCGGAACATCTTTGCCTTCTCGAAGCCTGCAATTTTGCGCAGCGCGCGGTATTGCACGTCTTCGGGCAACGAGGAGCTAAACCCGTTTACGTATACTTCCACCGTGCTCCAGCCTTCGGGCTCCACAAAAATCTGGTGGCGGTCCTTGTCGGCGAAGCGGTTGATTTTGTCTTCTACACTGGGGCAGTAGCGCGGCCCCAAACCTTTGATCCGCCCCTGGAACATGGGCGACTTCTCGAAACCCTCCTTCAGGATTTCATGAACCTCCGAGTTGGTGTACGTGATGTAGCAAGGGCGCTGCTTCACTAGCGCCGGCGTGTCGAGGTAGCTGAATTTGCTGGGAATCTCGTCGCCGGGTTGCTCCTCCATTTTGGAGTAGTCCAGGCTGCGACCGTCCACGCGGGGCGGAGTGCCCGTTTTCATACGGCCTGCCTCAAAGCCTAGCTCCTTCAGCTGCTCTGTAATGCCAGTGCTACCGCGCTCAGCAGCCCGGCCGCCGCCGAAGTTCTTCTCGCCAATGTGGATAAGACCGTTGAGAAAGGTGCCGTTGGTGAGTACTACAGCTTTGCCGCGGAACTCAATCCCCAACTGCGTCTTCACTCCCACTACCGTGTCGTTTTCTACGACCAGGCCTAGTACGGCTTCCTGCCAGAAGTCCACGTTCAGAGTTTGCTCTAGGGTCAGGCGCCACTCCTCGGCAAAACGCATGCGGTCCGACTGGGCGCGGGGGCTCCACATGGCAGGGCCCTTCGAGCGGTTCAGCATCCGGAACTGGATCATGGTTTTGTCGGTGATGATGCCCGACTGGCCGCCTAAGGCATCCACCTCGCGCACAATCTGTCCTTTGGCCACCCCGCCCATGGCTGGGTTGCACGACATCTGCGCGATGGTGTTCATGTTCATCGTCACGAGTAAGACCTTGGAGCCCATATTGGCGGCGGCCGCGGCGGCCTCGCATCCGGCGTGGCCGGCTCCTACTACAATAACGTCGTATTCTTCTTGCTGAAACATGGCGGGGTAGGCAGTAGCGCAAAAGCTCCAGCTTTGCGCATCGGTGAACTATAGATCAGCTAGAAGCTGACAGAATCGTTCGGGGGTAACACAGGAAGCGCCTGCAGTCGTTCAATGAAACGCGTAGCTGGAGCTACGCACCGCTTCAAACAGAAAACGCCCGCAAGTGAGCAGGCGTTTCGAAAGAAATCAGATTCAGAAAGGCGGACGCAACACGCTCAACACGTGCACAAAGATAAGCACTCGGCGGCGTTTTTGTTCCAGTTGCTAGGGGCTGGGTCTGCAAAGCACAGTACGCACCCAACACCGAGCTAGCGGCCTCTTCCTACGACAGACTACTGCTGGGCCTCCGTATCGTCCAGAAACTCTGGGGGCCAGGAAGTCAGTAGGTCAGCGGCTTGGGCTGCCACCACGTCCCACGAGAACGGCAGCCAACGGCTCATGGCACTATCGAACACCTCCGTGGCGGCCAAGCACGGAAACAGCTTGTAGTCGAACTTCGGGTAGTTGTGCACCAAGTAACCCGGGTAGTAGTACGCTTTTTGGTGGGCCAAAGCGTGGTTGATTTTCAGCAACATGAGATATTTGCCCAGGCTGTGTTTCCGGTAGCTGGGGTGGTAGAAGTTCATGATGCCGGCAATGCTACGGGCGCCCGTATCAAATATGCCAGCGGCAATAAGCTGGTGGCCGTCGCGCACCTCTAACACAGAAGTTGTAAACACATTGTGCGTGGCCCCCGCTAGCAAAAAGGCTTCTATCGTCTCAGGAGCATCGAAGGTGATGGACGCCCGGTAGAGGGCGTATAGGTCTTCGTACTCCTGGGTAAGGCTGAAAGGGCGCAGGAACACCGAAAACTGCTTGTTGAGGCGCAATAGTCTGCGCTGCTCAGGACCGTAGTGCACATGCTCCAGCACTACTCGCAGCCAATGCACCGTATACAAGTCGTTGTTGATGGGCAAAAACCGACAGGTGAACAAGTCTTGGTGCATCCGGTAGTAGCCCTGGCTTAAGTAGAAATCCAGTGCGTCGCCCCGGAGGATGTGCGTAGGCGAAGGAGTAGCGGCCATGCAAGATGTGCGGAAGAGAGGCTAACGGGCAAAAACTAGAAAAGGGCGAGTTGCTACCCACCTACAGCGGCTTGCCGTGGGGTGCGTGTAGGCGCAAGGTACTGGGTAGTAACACAAAAAACGCCCACTGCACTAGCGGGCGTTTTCGTATAGGCAAAAGGAACAAGGATAGCTCGCTTAGAACGTGCGCAACGACAGGCAGTAGTCCTCTTTCTTGCGCATGGCCGTTTGGCTTAGCAAATCCTTATCAGCGTAGCCAAGCAGGTGGAGCACACCGTGAATCATTACCCGGTGCAACTCATCTACGAACGGCACCCCGAGCTGCACGGCGTTTTCGCGCACGCGCTCCACGGAAATGAAAATGTCGCCCTCGATGATGTCCGAGGTGTCGGCGTTGTCGAAGGTGATGACGTCGGTGTACGTATCGTGGTCGAGGTACTCCATGTTTACCTTATGCAGGTATTCATCGGAGCAGAAGATGTAGGTGAGCTGTACAATCTCGTACTCGTGTACCTCAGCTACACGTTCAACCCAACTGGTCAGCGCTTCCGCGTCGCTCAGTTCGAATTCCACATCTTCAACCAAAAACTCGATACCGTGATTTTCGTGCTCGTGCACGGTATCATCGTCGAACTCCTCGTCGTGGTCGGGGGGCAGCTGGTTCATGCCGGATTATAGGTTTGCGGCAGCCGGTTCGTTTTCGGTACCGTTGATGGACGACGCTTCCTGGGGAGAATTTAAAAGGAAAGTCAGCTGCACATTGCGGCCTTCTTTCTGGAACTCTACTTCGTCGGCCAAGTGACGAATCAAGAAAATACCACGGCCACCGGGATTTTCGAGGTTCTCAGGCGCGGTAGGGTCAATCAGATTCGTATAATCGAACCCTTCGCCCTCGTCCTCTACCTCAAACTTCACCCGGTCCTTGTCCACTTGCAATGAGAGAAAGACATTCTTGTCTTTGTCGAACTTGTTGCCGTGGCGGATAGCGTTATTCACGGCTTCCGTGACGGCGACCATGATATTGCCGTAGATGTCATCCTCAATGTGAAAGGTATCCTTCGAGTTGTCGATGAAACTTTCCACTACGCGGATGTTCTCGACCAGCGACGGAATCTGAATTTTAACCTGCTTCATAGAAAAGTAAGGGGGAAGGCGGCGTAGGGGCGGTAAAAGTAGCTGAACGCTACTTCATTTTCTGAAAATATTCACTTACCTCCCGCTGGTAGTACGGCGTGAGGGCGGGTGGTACAGTACGCAAGAGCTCGGTTTGACGGTTTTGCTGACGCTTGTATTGGTTGAACGCAGGTGGGAAAACCGGCGGACGGTTCTGGGCCGTTTGTGCCTCGCGTTTGTCATCCTGGTCCCGCTCCCGAGCCGATTTCTCGGCTTCCAGTAATCGGGTCAGAATTTGACGCTGGCGCATAATGGTCTGCTCCGTCAGCCGCTTGTTTACGAGGTCGGTTTCGGTTTGTTCCATCATTTTTTTTACGTCGCCGAGGCCGCCGGCTCCATCCTGTCCTTTGCCGTCTTTATTGCTGCCAGGCTTGCCTGCGCCCTGTTTTTGCTGCATACGCTCTAGTTCCTGCATGGCTTGGCGCAGCATCTGTTGCTGGCCGGCCAGCTTGGCTAGCTCCTCACTCATGGCGCGGCCCTGCTTGCCACTTTGCTGCAACTGCTGAATCTGCTGGTTGAGCTGCTGCTGCATACGGCCCAGCTGGCCTTCGCCGGCTGCGCTGCCCTTCTTCTTTTTACGGCCCGACTTGCCCCCGCCCTGTTGCTGCTGGCTCTGGCTTTGGCGCTGCTGCTCTTGCATCTGCTGGAGGGCATCATTGAGCATTAGGGCCAAATTGTTCATGCTGGTCATGGCTAGCTGCTGCGAGCTAGTAGCCCGCCCCACGTTGCGCTGCCGAATTTGGTCGAGGCTTTCGTCCATGCGGCCGTTCATCTCGCCTACCTCACGGGTCACAAATGACTGAATCTGGAAGACTTTTTTGGCCAGGGCGTAGAGAGAATCCTGCACTACCCGGGCGTCGTCCTTGAGCTTGCGCTGGGTTTGGCCGAGCTGCACAAAGCGCGGGTCGCTCTGGTCCACGGTGCGGAATTGCTTCATCAGGTTTTCCTGGTCGAAGGAGAGCTTGATAAGGTTTTCCAGGATGTCGCGCAGGTCGTCAATGTTTTCCTGCTGCTGGTCCGATTCTTCCTCGTTCATCTGCTGCTTCATCTTCTGGGCCATCTGCTGCATTTTCTGCGCGGCCTGCTTCTGGCTCTGGCTAGCTTTCTGGTTCTGGTTTTTGGAAAGCTGTTCCTGGCTGTCCTGCTGCTGGTCGTCTACCTGCTGCTGGTCGTCCTTCATCTCATCGGCCCCGTTTTGGTCGTCGAGTTGCTTATCCAACTCCTTCATGTCTTTCAGATCCTGCTTCAGTTCATTGAACTGCTGCTGCTGCTCGGCTTGCTTTTCTTTGAGGTCTTGCTGCTTTTGCTGCTGTTGGTTTTTGTCCTGAGGCGCTTCCGGCGAGTTCTTATCGTTCTTCTGCGTTTCCTCGGCCAGCTTTTGCTGCTCCTGGGCTAGCTGCTCCAGCTTTTCCAGGGCCTGATCCTGCTTCTGCTCAAACTGTAACTGCTTAAACATTTCGAGGGCCCGCTCCAATTCCTTTTGCAAGGTGTTTTCCTTGTTTTCGAGCTGCTGAAGCAGCTTCTGCATTTCGGGCTGGTTTTGGTCCTGCTGCTGTTCCA
Source organism: Hymenobacter sp. AT01-02 (assembly GCF_000961955.2). Taxonomy (NCBI): domain Bacteria; kingdom Pseudomonadati; phylum Bacteroidota; class Cytophagia; order Cytophagales; family Hymenobacteraceae; genus Hymenobacter; species Hymenobacter sp. AT01-02. The sequence continues at coordinate 65,060 of NZ_JZIR02000039.1, read as the reverse complement.
GTAGCTTCTGTAGCTCCTCGTACAGCTTCTTGGTTTCGGGGTCCAAGAGGCTTTCCATCAGCTTTTGCAGCTCCTTGGCTTTCTGGGCTAGCTCCTCATTTTTCTCGGGGTTGAGCTGGTTCTGCTGCTCTTGGAGCTGCTCAAATTGCTTTTTGAGGTCGTTGAGAGCCTGGTCCATCTGCTGCTTCTGGTCCAGCATATCCTTGAGCTGCTTGCGGTCCTGGAAGTTCAGGTCGCGCTTCACCTTCAGCTTATCCTCTGCTTTGGCCAGCTCCCGCTCCATCTTCTTCGACTCCTGCTCCGACTTGCTCATCTGGCTTTGCATAGCTTGGCTTTGGGAAGCTAGCTGCTGGCGCATTTCGGTGCGGGAAGCAGCCGGAACTCCGCAGCCCGGCTCCGCGCCGACTTGGGGCCGTGCACGCCGTCGTTGTCCCATACCTGCACAAAGTACTCCAGCCGGTCGCCGGGCTTTAAGTTGAGCGGGCGCACATCCCACTGGTAGGCATAGCCCTGGCTTGAGCCGCTACCCAAGGGTAAGGCGCGCGTTTGATAAGCCGCATTGGGGTGGGCCTTGCTGAGTACGCGGTAGTGCAGTTGCAGGCGGGAGAGCCCGTAGTCGTCGCGCACGTTGCCCCCTAGAGCAAGGTAGCGCAGGGAGGTCGTATCTTGAAAGCTTTCCAGTGTCACCTCAGGGCCCTGGTCGGGCACCACGGTTAGCTGGTACTGAATAGGGTCGCGGTTGGGGCTAAACTGATTTTGCAGGCGCACCGTGTAGTCTTGGCTACGGGTAGCGCGACGCGTCACCCGAAACAGGTCGTCGTTGGGCTCGGCCGTCAGGGTTTCGGTAGGGTTGCGGAATTGTAGTTGCAACTGGTCGGTAGCCTGGGTGCTGAACTCCCATTGCACGGTGCTGCCTTCGGGTACCGTCAGGTTGCCGGCGTTGCGCAGGGTTTCGGTAGGCTTTCCGATGTAGGCGGGGTAGGTCACGCGCACGGCAAAGTCGCGCAGGTTGGGTCGCTCGCGCACCTTCAGGTCATACTCGGCAGAGGTGACGTCGGCGGCTGTGAGCTGGAAGGCTACATCTTGCTGCACCTGCCGGAACTGATGGCGAAACCGGTTGCCCTGCTCCCGCGTCAGGCGCCGCTCGCGCCCACCGTATACAATGCTGATTTCGTTGGGTAAAGCCTCGCCTTCTACGGCCACATTCAGCGTGAAGTCTTCGCCTTTAAAGGCCTTGAGGCTCTTGTTTTCCACCACAAACCGAAACGGCGCGGGTGGGCTGTACTTCTGGTTGTAGTGCAGAATGCGGTTAGTGCCCTGCACAAACAGCGCCGGGTAAATAAGCAGCACGGCTACTACTACGGCGGCCGGAATAGCCACGTACTTCCACAGCGGCCGGGTTTGGGTTTTGATGTCGATGCCCTGGCTGAATTCCATGCCTTGTAGCTGGGCAGCGCGCTGCTCCAGGCTGGCAGCCAACAGGGCATTTTCCTGGGCTTGCCCCCGGAGCTGCAGGGCATTGAGCAGGCGGTCTTGCACCTGCGGAAACAGCTCCCCTACCCTCCGCGCAGCTTGCTCGTCGGAAAGCATGCGGCGCAGGTTGGTGAGGGCAGCCAGGGGCTGCCAGATCCAGCGGGCAAAGGCGTAGGCCGTCAGGCCCAAGAACCCGAACAGCAATCCTCCCCGCACCCACGTAGGCAGGTAGAGAAAGTATTCGAGCAGGTTGAATACCAGAAACAGGGTGAGCAGTAGCCCGGCGGCCACGAGGGCACCGCGCACTAGCAAACTCAGATAAAACTTACGCTTAAAGGCATCAAGCCGGGCCAGCACGTCGTCTAACGCCCGGGTTGTTGCAGGGTCTTTATCCACTACCATAAATCTGCGGCCATATTCGGACCTGGGAAAGATACGCATTTAGGCCCGGCGGCTGCACGGGTTCACGTTCTTACCCGAACGACGCAGGCCGGGGGGTAAATTGTTCCGCTAGCCAGTGGCTGCCAGCAAGAAAGCACTGCCCGCCCCCAGCACTCCCAACCAAGTATAAACGAACAGCCCGGCTCCACCGGAGCTGGGCTGTTCTATTTACGCACACCGAAGGCTTACTCAGCTTTGTCCTTCGCTTTGTCTTTCTGCTTGTCGGCTTTGGCTTTGCGCTTTTCCTTTTTGCCGTTAGCGTCCTTGGTTTTCAGCTTCATCTTCTCCGCCTCGGCGGCGGGCGTTACAGCTACCGATGCGGCTGCAGGAGCGGCGGCCGCCGCTACTCGGTTGCCTTCCGTATCGAGTTCCACTACTTCGTAGCCTAGCTCCGCGAGGCCGGGAAAAGCTTTAGCACGGTCGCCGACTACCACAATGTACATATTGTCGGTAGGCAGGTATTTCTGGGCGCTGGCCTGCACATCTTCCTTCTTCAGGTTTTTGAGAATTTCGCTTTGCTCCTTCACGTAGTCTTTGGAGAGGTCATACTCCAGCAAGCGCGACAGGAAGAAGGCTTTCTGCTGACCAGTCTCGTAGCGCAGGGCGTCGCTCTGGCCCACTGAAGCTTGCAGAAACTGTAGTTCCTCGTCCGTAATACCGTTGCGGTAGTTCTGGATTTCCTTCATGAACTCCTTTACCGAAGCGGCCGTAGCATCGGCGCGTACGCCGGCCTGGGCCGTGTAGGGCCCTACGTAGCGGCTGCTCTGGAAGCCCGAGCGGGCGCCGTAGGTGTAGCCTTTGTCCTCACGCAGGTTCAGGTTGATGCGGGAGTTGAAGGCGCCGCCCAGCAGGTAGTTGGCTAGGTAAGCACGGTAGTAGTTGCCGGTGGCATCGTAAGTGAGGGGCGAGAGGTAGCCCACCCGGATTTCCGACTGCGCCGCACCATCTTTGTTCACAAAGTAGATGCGCGTTTTGTCGGGGTTGGGCGCTACTTCACCGGCCGGCATGGTCACGCTCTTCTGGGTCCAGGTCTTGAGGAATCCCAGTTGGTTGGTGAGGGTGTTCTGGTCGGCATCGCCCACGGCTACCAGGTAGCTGATGTTAGGGCCGTAGTTTTGCTCGTAGAATTGCTTTACGTCGTCCAGTGTCAGGCCGGTTACGGTGGCCGTGGTGCCGCTGGTAGGCACGTTCATGATGTTGTTGACCCCGTAAATCAGGCGCGAATAGGTCTTATCGGCAATGACTACTGGCTGCGTGGTTTGGTTGGCAATGCCTTCCAAAGTCTGCTTTTTGATGCGGGCAAAGTCAGCCTCGTCGAAGCGGGGATGGAGCAGGCGCTCTTCCAGCAGCTTCATGGTAGCGGGCAGGTTCTTAGAGAGGCTCTGCACGTACACGGTGGTGTTGTCGTCGCCGCTGCTTACTCGGATAGAGCTGCCCAGCTTATCGAGCTCCGAGCTAAACTGCTCACCCGTGTATTTGGTGGTGCCTTCGTTCAGCATGGCGGCCGTGAGGGAGGCAATGCCGGCTTTGTTAGGCATGTTCTGCTCTAAGCGGTGGCCGCCCCGGATGGTCAGCAGCATGGTTACCGATGGAATCTCGGTGTTGCGGCTTCCCATTACCCGCAGTCCGTTCGGGAAGGAGGTTTGCCACAACTCGGGCACCTGCACCACGGGGTTAGTAGTCGCCTTGGGCTGCTGAGCCCGGTCGAAGGTATCGGTTGCCTTTACATACTTCAGGCCTTCATAGCCGTAGTCGGGAGCCTTATAGCCTTCCTTCGATACGGTGTAGTTGTCGGCCTTGGCGGGAGCTGCACCACCGGTTTTGGGCAGAACGCTCAGAATCACGGCGTGCTTGCCCTTGATGTACTGGTTGTACACGCGGTTTACCTCGGCGGGGGTCACTGCGCGCAGGCGCTTAAGTTCTTCAGGCAGCCGGTTGGGGTTGCCAAAGTACGTTTGGTTGGCGGCCAGCTGGCTTACTTTGCCGCTCACGCTGGAAAGCCCATTTACCATCTGAGACTCGGTGCTAGCCTTGAAGCGGGCCACTTGCTCGGCGGTAGCGCCGGTGCGCTCAAACTCGCTCAGCGTACGGCGCAGCTTAATCTCCAGGCTGTCGAGGCCTTTGCCGGGGAAAGGCAGCGTCACCATGGTAAACTCGCCCGCTAACTCAGAGGTGCTGTTGTAGGCTGACGCCTGTACCGCCTGCTGGGTTTTCGTCAGGTTCTTATAAAGCAAAGAGTTTTTGCCCTGCCCAATGATTTCCGCCAATGCGTCGAGGGCAAACTCGTCGGGGTGGCCGCTAGGCACCGTTGGGAACACCATCTGCAACATGGGAAAGCGCACGTTGTCGGTGTAGCTTACGTAGCGGTCTTGGGCCAGCTTGGGTGCGGGTAGTTTCTGCGCTGCCACGGCCGGGCCCTTGCTAATGGAGCCGAAGTACTTCTCTACCAGTTGTACCACCTGTTGGGGTTTCACATCGCCGCCCACCGTAAGGGTGGCGTTGTTGGGGCCGTACCAGCGCAGGAAGAAGTTCTTGAGGTCGTTCACGTTGGAACGGTCTAGGTCTTCGAGGTAGCCAATGGTCAGCCAGGAGTATGGGTGGCCGTAGGGATAGAGCGTGCGGGCTACATTCTCCGAAGCCAGCCCATAAGGACGGTTGTCGTAGTTTTGGCCCCGTTCGTTTTTCACGGTGGAGCGCTGCACCTCAAACTTCTGCTGCGTTACGGCATCCAGCAAAAAGCCCATGCGGTCGGCTTCCAGCCACAAGGCTGTTTCCAACTGGTTATTCGGAATGGTTTCGTAGTAGTTGGTCCGGTCGCGGTTCGTCGAGCCATTTAGCGTACCACCAGCCGCCGACACCAGCTTGAAGTGCTGCTCGTCGCCCACGTGGTCGGAGCCCTGAAACATCATGTGCTCAAAGAAGTGCGCGAAGCCCGACTTACCAATCTGCTCCCGCGCTGAGCCCACGTGATAGGTCACGTCCACGTGCACCAAGGGGTCGGAGTGGTCTTCCGTGACAATGAGGGTGAGGCCGTTGGGCAGCACGTATTTCTCGTACGGAATCACCAGTTCATTGCCCTTGCGGGTTACTTTCTCTACGAGGCGGGCGCCGCCAGAAGTAGCACTAGGAGCTTTGGCTACGGTAGTAGGCTTCGGCGTGGTGCTCGTTTTCTTCTGCTGAGCAAAAGCCGGCTGTAGCGTTAGGGAAGCGCCTAGGCCGAGAAGCAACAGATGGTTGCGGGTCATTATAACGGGAATAGAAGTGAGATGTGTGCCGTAAGTTACGTGCCGAAAGACAAATGCCATTCATGGAAGGTTGCAGTCGGTACGGGGCAGCACACTCGGCTGTTTTTGGCAGCGAAACAGCTATTCCTATTTGGGAGACAACGTGTTCAGTTGGAGCTTACTATTCAGGGGCAAGCCGTGCGCTATTTGCGCTGCTACCTCTACTAGCAGGCTAAATAGAGACAATAACTTATCCTAGTCTGATCGTCAACTAGGGGGCGAAGCGCCGTATATTTGCTAATTACTTTGCCCCTCATGCAGCCGTTGCCCGATTTCATCCGCCTCTCGTACCGCTCCGATTTGCAGACGTTATTTCTGCGCTGGACGCGGCCGGCCACCACAAACGAGCATCATGAGGGCTACCGCCAAGCACTGCAACTAGCTCGGCAAGAGCAAGTAAGCCGGTGGATGATTGACTTGCGCAGCCGGGGCCTGGCTGAAGTGAAGGATCTTCGGTGGGTGCTGCACGAGTTTCGGACGTTGTTTATCGAAGCCCTGCCTACGGCAACTCGTCGCATAGCCTACTTCACGGCTCCCTACCACGCCGACATTCTGCGTCCACGTCTTCTCGAACTCGACCAAAACAATCCGCTGGCGCCAGCAGTGGAAATCAGGGTTTTCACGGAGGAGTTACCCGCCCAGCAGTGGCTACAGCAAGGCTAAACGGCCTCTGCTACCCCTCAGCCCACCGGTAACGCCGTTCTTTCCACTGAATGGGCGAAGGCCACCACGTGTAGGCCAGCACCGCCAAGGACATGAACAGTAAATACACGTCGTAGAGCAGGAGCACGCCCAGGTTTTCCCGATGCCCGGCTTGGCGGAGCGTAATAGCCAAGAACAACGTTTGGCACCCTACCTTGGCCGCGTACAGCGCCCCAATAAGAGGTAGGGGTAGCAGGCCGGGCCAGCCCAGCACCGTGTAAAAGAACCCGTAGGAACTGAACAATACACCAAGCTGCCAAGGTAAGCGAGTGGCACCCTTCATCCAGCGTTTGCGCTGCTGTAGCAAGTGGCGCACAGTAGGTTGCGGTACCGAGATGCCTAACGCTTTTGGGTGGATGATATTGCGGAATCCCCAGCCTGGGCTACTACCTTGTCAAACAGCTGCAAATCCTCCGTGATGCTAAAAGCTAGGGCCTCGTAGCCACCAATAGACTCGTAAGCGGCGCGGGTTACTAGCATATTGTTGCCCACCGCAGTAATGGGTAGGCCCCGGTCGGAGAGTACGCGGATGATGTTCAAGCCGAACAGCCAGTCGAGCCCCTGCATGCGGCCAAATAGCGGGCCGCCCGCCGTTGTAATACCCGTCACGATACCTACTCCGGCTGGGGCTGCTGCTAGCATGGTTTGCACCCAGTCGGGGTGCATTGCCATATCGGCATCTGTAAACAGCAGGTGGTCGGTGGTAGCAGCCCGGCACAAGTGGGCCAGAGCGTTGCTTTTGCCGCGAGCCGTGCCTAGCGCTGCCGGATAGACAGCAGCCGAAACTGAGGTTTGTTGGCAATGAAAGCCGCTACAATAGCGGCCGTATTGTCGGTAGAGGCATCATCCCCAATCAGTATTTCCAGTTGCTCCGGCGGGTAATTGAGGCGCGATAAGGCCGTAAGGCAACGCTCAATGGTAGCTTCCTCGTTGCGAGCTGCAATTAAGATGCTTACGCGGGGCCGGGCTCCCACATCTACTAGCTTCCGGCGAGGCCACAGTGCTAGCACAAGCACCACTATAAACACACTGAAAAACAGGCCAAAGAAAACCGCCGGAAACACCATACACGCCTTCGCTATAGAGGTACTACTTAATTGAGGCCTTTACTTCTAAGCATACGGCCAACTGATAGCTCCGCGTTGCCTGGTAAATGCTGATTTTACATAGCCGCGGTCCGTATAAATGCGGAGGCCACCCAAAAAAGAAGCGCCTCCTTCTGCAAGAGAAAGAAGCGCTTAGCCTAGTACGAAGGCTGCCGGTTACAGCCGAGGATCGGTTTCTACCGGAGCGTCGTAGGCAGCGGCGGGTAGCGTAACGGGTTCAGCCTCCAACTTGCGCTCATCATCGGCGTCTTCGACGCGTAAGGAAAGCAGACCGGCAATAACCAGTGATGCGCCGCCCAGAACGATGGTATAGATAGTTTGGTCGTGAAACAAGTGCTTGGTGATAGGACCTAGCACTACTCCCGCAATGCTCTGCGGAATTACAATGAAGAAGTTAAACACACCCATGTAGTACCCCATGCGGTTGGCCGGCAAAGCACCCGCCAGCATGGCATAAGGCATTGACAAGATGCTGGCCCAGCCAATACCTACGCCAATCATGGACAGAATGAGTAGGTTAGGATTCTGGATGAAGAAAATCGAAACCAAGCCGAGGCCGCCTGCTACTAAGCATACTAAGTGCGTGAAGCGGCGGCTGGTAGCATTAGCTACCAAAGGCAACAGCAGCGCAAAAATGGCCGATACGCCCCCGTACACCGAGAAGCACACGCCTACCCAGTCGGCACCCTCGTTGTAGAGTTTGGAGGTAGTATCGGTGGTGTGGTAAATGTGGCTGGTAACAGCCGGGGTGGTATAAATCCACATGGCGTAGAGGCCAAACCACGTGAAGAACTGCACCAGCGCCAACTGCTTCATGGTGCGGGGCATGTGGAAAATACCCATAAAAGACTCACGGAAGCCGTTAGCCAAACCAGCGGTGCGGCGCTTTTCCTCCTCAAATTCGGCGAGGTTGTCTGGTGGGTATTCTTTGGTATTGAACACCGTCCAGAGCACCGACAGCAGGAACAGCAGACCGCCCGCGTAGAAGGCATACTTCAGGGAAGGAGCAATATGGCCGGGTTCCGGCTGGTTGGAAATATTAAACCAGTGCGTCAGTACCCAGGGCAGCGAGGAGCCCACAATAGAGCCCAGGCCAATAAGAAAGGTCTGGAAGGCAAAGCCGGCCGTGCGCTGCTTGGAAGGTAGCAAGTCGCCCACCAGCGCCCGGAAAGGCTCCATGCTGATGTTGATGCTGGAGTCCATTACCCACAGCATGCCCGCCGCCATCCACAGGGCCGACACGTTGGGCATTACCAGCAGCGACAGCGACGCTAGAATGGCACCCACCATAAAATACGGCCGACGACGGCCCCACTGGGGGCTCCATGTGCGGTCCGACATGTAGCCGATAACGGGCTGCACCAGCAGACCCGTAATGGGTGCCGCTAGCCACAAGAAAGCCAAGTCATCGGGGTTGGCGCCCATCGTTTCAAAGATGCGGCTCATGTTGGCGTTCTGGAGCGCAAAGCCGCACTGGATGCCCAGGAAGCCAAAGCTCATGTTCCAGATCTGCCAGAAACTCAGGCGGGGTTTTTCGCGGGCGCTAGTGGGAGCCGCCGCTGCACTGATTGCCATGGGGTGTGGTGGGAATTAGAGAGGTGAGAGGTAAGAAGGAGACGAGATACTGAAATAAAACAGAAGGTTCTGCAAGTGGGCCAAAGCAGCTTGCCTACTAGCCAGCCCAGGGTACCTGGGTAAGGCCAGCCCGCTGCTTCGGCCCTACCTAGCAGAACCGTGCCGTTTTGGCTCACCTCACTTCTTTTCGTTGATTTCGAAAATGTAGGCACTTTGCGGCGCCAACGTCAGGCGGAGAGACTCTACCGCCGGCGCTTGGTTTAGCAGATCGGTGTAGGTATGGGCGTGCTCGGGGTTGAGGCCCATACGCTGCTGCACCTCACGCGGAATAACCAAGGTAGGGCGGTAGGTTTGGTTGAGACTAAAGTTGGCCACTATCAGTAGGCGCTGCTTGTCCGTGTAGCGCACGTAGGTATACACCTCCCGCTGATTGTACTCCTGGCCCAGGTTGTTGGCGTCTTGCAGCTCATAGAACTGGCCCTGCCTGATGGCGTTGCTGCTGGCCGATAGAGTAAGCAGGCGAGTATAGAAGTCGTGAAGGCGTTTCTGATCGTCGCTGAGGCGGCCTCCATCAAACTTGCCGCCGTTCATCCATTTCTGGTGCTCCGGCACGCCCCAGTAGTCGAAAATGGTGGTGCGACCATCGGCACCCGAGAAGCCCTCCGAGCCCAGGGCGGGCTCGCCTACGTGCTGCCCAAAGTACAGCATCACTGGGCCCGTGCCCAAGGTGGCCGATACCGTCATGGCTGGAATAGCAGCGCGGGGGTTGCCCGCAAACTCCTTACTCACAATGCGTTGCTCATCATGGTTTTCCAGAAAGCGCAGCATGTGGCCTGAGAAGCCCCGGCTTTCCTCCCGCCATACCCGGGTAATTTCTTCAGTGTTGCCTTCGCCCCGCATGAGGCGGCGCAACTCATCATAGAGGCCTACCTTGTCGTAGAGGTAGTCGAAGTGGCCCCGCTCAATGTACATTTTGTAGGTTTTAGCGTCGTAAGCTTCGCCGATGAAGACCAGGCTAGGCTTCACCTTTTTCAGCTCCGGAATCACCCAGGCCCAGAACTCTACGGGCACCATCTCGGCCATGTCGCAGCGGAAGCCGTCCACGTCCTTTTTGGTCCAGAAGATAAGGATGTCGCGCATCTTCAGCCACGTGTCGGGAATGGGCGAGAAGTGCTGCTGCCGCCCGTTCTGGTAATCGACGCCGTAATTGAGCTTAATGGTCTCAAACCAGTCATCCACGCTGGGCGTGGCCGAGAATACGTCGTTGCCGGTAGCCTTGGCGGGCACTTCTTGAAACTTGCCATCCTCCCGCGGCCCTTTTAGCGGCCCCAGCGGCTGGTAGCCAGCTGGCACCACAAATGACTGTCCGGGCAGGTAGTAGAAGTTATTGTTAGGCACAAAGGCCTTGGTCTTGTCGTCCTGGGCGCCCAGGTCTACCACGCCCGCCGGGTGCGCATCCGACTTGTATGTGCGGGCGACGTGGTTGGGAATGAAGTCGATGAGAACCTTGAGGTCGTTGTCGTGGGTGCGCTTCACCAAGGCCTCAAACTCCTGCATGCGCGTTTTCACGTTCACGGCCAGGTCGGGGTCCACGTCGTAGTAATCCTTCACGGCGTAGGGCGAGCCAGCGCGGCCTTTCACCACATCGGCATCGTCTAGCAGAATGCCATACTTGGTGTAGTCCGTCATGGTAGCGTGCTCCAGCACGCCGGTGTACCACACGTGGCTTACCCCCATCTTCTTGATGGCCTGCAAAGCAGTGTTGTTGATGTCGTTGAACTTGCCCACCCCGTTTTCTTGCAGGGTGCCATAATGCTTGTTCGCGGCCGTTTTGTTGCCAAACAGGCGCGTCATCATCTGGTAGATTACCAGCTTGTGGTCCTGGGGCTGTTCGTCAGTGGTGTTCGAGTCGGTAGCAGACACGGCAGAAGCACTTGGCGCCGCCGGCGCGGGCGGTGCGGTGGTAGATACGGCAGCCGAAGTAGCTGAGGAAGTAGTAGCCGTTGGCTGTGAGGCCGTGCAGCCACCCAGCCCCCACGCTACCAGCGCTGCCGGAAAGAAGAAGTGTTTCATACAGTGGAAATGCCGGGGAAGTTGTGCCCTGGTGGAACAAGAGGCTTGCCAGCCCAGGCGTGCAAACTGCGCCGCCAGACCAACAAGCCTCTTGTTCCACCAGGGCACTACCACTCCTGGGTCATGGGATGAATCATTAGCTCGTCCACTACCACGTGGGGCGGAGCCTCTAGTATGTAGCGTACTGCCTGGGCAATGTCGGAGGGCCGCAGGTGGGTTTTTTCGGAGTCGGCGGCACCGGGCTTCGAGTCGTTGAAGTAGGTGTCTACCAGGCCAGGGTAAATGGTGCTCACCTTCACGCCATGGGGGCGCAGCTCTTTGCGCAAGGAGCCAAGCATTGCATCCTGCGCGTACTTACTGGCTCCGTACACGGTGCCATGCTCAAAGGTGCGCTTGGCTACGTCGGAGGCAATGCCGACGATGTGGCCGCGGCCCTGGGCCTTGAAGTGGGGCACGGCCGCCTTGCAGAGCAAGAAGGTGCCTTTCACATTGATGTCAAAGATTCGGTCCCACTCGGCCGCCTCAAAGTTTTCGAGCAGGTTGAACGAACCCACGCCAGCATTACACACCAGAATATCCAGGCGCCCATACTGGCTCAGGGTTTCGTTGATGATATGCTGGGCATCTTCCTCGGCCGACACGTCGGCGGGAATGGCAAGGCCGTGGGTTTTGGCGTTCAACTCTTCCAACTCCTCGGCGCTGCGGGCTACGGCTACTACTTTGGCGCCTTGTAGGGCGAGCAGCAAGGCAATGGCACGGCCGATGCCGCGGCTGGCCCCCGTGACGATGGCTACTTGGTCGGTTAAGTCGTTCATGAGAATGAGGCTTACACTGAAAATTTGAACCGGTAGACTACTACGCATAAGGTAGCAGGAACGGCGCAGGTTCCCGCTGCCGTGAGGCCGGTTACTTCTTCAGCTCCACTACCAAAGCCGACCAGCCCGGCACTTTAAACGTCTTCAAGTCGGAAATTGCCGCGCCCGATACTACCTCCGTGCCCGTGCTAAAGCCAGTTAGGCGCTCGGCAAAGCGGGCCCCGTCCACCGTCTTTTCATCCTTGCTGGAGTTCATCATCACCATTACAGTTTCGCCTTGGTCATTGTAGCGGAAGTAGGTGTACACGCCATCCTGGGGGATGAACTGCATGAGCTTACCGGTTTGTAACACCGGATGAGCCTTGCGGTAGGTACCCAGCTTGCTTATGTAGGTGAAGGCCTCATTTTCCTGGGGCGTGCGGCCGGCCGCCGTAAACTTGTTCTGCTTGTCGCCGGCAAAGCCGCCGGGGAAGTCGGCGCGTACCAGGCCATCGGGGTTCGAGAAGTTCTTCATCAGAATCTCCGTGCCGTAGTAGAGCTGCGGAATGCCGCGGGTGGTCAGTAGCCAAGCAAAGCCCATTTTCAGGCGGGGCAGGCTTTCCCCAATCACCGAGTATACCCGGCTCATGTCGTGGTTATCCATGAATACCACGTTGCGGGTGGCGTCCTCGTACAGCCAGTCGCCTTGTAAGGCTTCGTAGAGCTTGGTTACGTTGGCCTGCTCTTTCAAGGCATCCTGAATAGCGTAGTTCGACTGGAAATCGAGCACGCCGGGCAGGTTGCTCTTGAAGCCATCCACGGGCGGCAAAATGTTGCGGGCGAAGAAGGCTTGCTGCGCGGTACTCCCTACCCAGGCCTCGCCGAACATGCCCAACTGGGGGTACTCATCCAGCAGCGCTTTGCCCCAATCCATCAGGAACTTAGGGTCGGAATACGGGTAGGTGTCGATGCGGTAGCCGTCGAGGCCAGTGTATTCAACCCACCAGATGAAGTTCTGGATGATGTAAGTAGCTACCAGTGGGTTGCTCTGGTTTACATCGGGCATGGTCGTGTCAAACCAGCCTTTGTTGTACAAGTCCCGGTCGAGCTTGGAGCCGTAGGGGTCGTTGAGGGCCGAGGAGTTGTAGTTGCTGCGCGTAAAGTTGGGCCACTGGTTGATCCAGTCCTTGGCAGGCTGGTCGAGAAACAGATAGTTGTAGCTACCCATGTGGTTGAGTACCACATCGTGAATCACCTTGAGGCCGTTCTGGTGAGCTTTCTGCACAAACTGGGCGTACTCCTCGGTGGTGCCGTAGCGCGGGTCTGAGTTGTAGTAGTCCGTTACGGCGTAACCGTGGTAGCTGGCCTTGGGCATGTCGTTTTCCACCACTGGCGTGGGCCAAATGGCCGTTACGCCCATCGACTTTAGGTAGTCGAAATGCTGCTCAATGCCTTTGTAGTCGCCGCCGTGGCGGGAATACATGGAGTCGCGGGCTACGGTGCGGGCGCGCATGGTTTTCACCACGTCGTTCTTCGTGTCACCGTTGGCAAAGCGGTCCGGCATCAGGAAGTAAATGAAGTCGGAGCTGTTGATGCCCTGCACCCGGCTCTTGTCGGTGGTGTTGCGGGCGCGCAGCTCGTAGTCGTACTTCAGCTTGGTTTTGCCACCCGTGAAGTTCAGTTTCAGCTTGCCTGGCTTGGCATCGGGGGCAATGGTGAGGTTTACGAGCAGGTAGTTAGGGCTCTCTAGCTTCTGAGTGCCTTCCAGCGTTACGCCGGGGTAGGCCGCCATCGTTAGCTTGCTGTCGGCAATGCCGGGGCTGTGCACCAGCAGTTGCAGCTTGGGGTTTTTCATGCCTACCCACCAAAACGTAGGGTCGATGCGCGTGGTGCTGGCGGCTTTGGCCACCGCTAGGGACGCGCTGGGGGCCGGAGCGGCAACTGCAAGAGAAGGTGCTGCGGCCGCCAACAGGGCGCCAGCCAATAGGGGCAAAATGCGGGAAGAAGACATGGCGTAGTGGGAATTCGGATTAGGACTGCCAAGGTACGGCGGTAACGGGCTGTTGTAATCTACCCAAAATGCCCCACAGTGGTGTTCTGTTAACTAGTGTCGGTGGTTAGTTGACGAGTAGCCCGTACGTGCACCATCAAAACAGGCAGAAGCCCCGCCATCTGCTCAGCAGACAACGGGGCTTCCCAGAGTAGAACGACACAGACGAGATTACTGGAGCTTAGCTAGCCAGAGTGAGGCATTGAGGTGCAGGCGGGCGTGGCTCAGGTTCTCATTCCAGCCGTCGTATACGGTGTTGCCGGGCGAGCCGGTGCCGTCGTCGGCGGGGGAAGAGTCGCCGATGATAACCACCCGGCCCGTGCCAAAGGTGCAGCTGGCGGCCATCACGCTGTTGTTGCCTTGCGTGGCCGAGCTCCGCCAGATAAGGCCTTGCACCGTGCTGTTGGTGGTAGGGTTCAGCGTCATGGTAGCCCCGTTGTGGAAAGACAGCTGGGACACAGTGCCCTGGGAGCCGCGTAAGATGGGGTTGGTAGTGCTAGCCAGCACGTTGGAGCTGTTCTCCACAATGTTGTCCAGGTTCACCGAGAAGCCGAAGGGGTTGGCTTGCACGGAGTTGTTTCGCATCAGGTCGTTCCAGATAGCCGGCGAGTCCCAGCCGTCGTTGTTGCGGTCCGATACGTCGTGGTCGGAAATCATGAACAGGCCGCCGCCGTTTTTCACGAAGGTGAGAATGGCCGTTTTCTCAGCCGCCGTGAACACCACGTTGGGCTCATCAATCACAAATACGCTGTAGTTGCTCAGGTCCTGGGCGTTGGCAGTGTTGCCGTAGCTAATGGCCGTACCTGCGGGTAGCTGCTCTACCGTGTGGCCTTGCTTGGCTAGGGCCACACCCCAGGCCGAAATAGCGCCGGTCCAATACGTTTCGGCGGTAGTGCTGGTGATGCCGCTCTGGGCCGGCGAGGGGTAGCGCGAGGCAATGCCGCTGTTCACGTCCAGTACCCAGTCGGCGTTGCCGGCCAGCTCTCCGTGCGAGCCATCAAAGAGAAACTTCTTGCCGCCCGTGGTGGGCGGGGGCGTAGTACCACCGCCGTCGGTGCTGCCGTACTGCTCCATCGTCACGTTGTCGATGTTGATCCGGTTGGTGCCACCCGAGATTTTACGAATCTGCAAACGAACACTGCCGCTCAGGTTCACGCTAAATGAGGCGGTGCTGAGGCTGGCACTGCTTGTGGTGATGGTGCTGCCCACTTTGACGTAGGTGCTGCCGCTGTTCTGGCTTACCCACAGCTCCCACTGCGAGCTGGCATCGGTGCCATACAGGGCGTGCTGCACCGTTACGATACCCGCGCCAGTAGTGGCATTGAAGTTCATGGTAATGCTACCCGTATTGCGCACCCGCACCGACTGGCTACCAGTTTTCGGGTCGGCGGTAGTATTGCCGAGTAGGGCATCGTTGAGGGTCCAGGAGCCGGAGCCGAGCGTGACGGAACCCGTGGTATAGGCCGTTTTGGTACCGTTTTCAAAGCCTTCGGGGAAGCCTGCGCTGCTCACGTCGGCGGTAGCCGATGCAGTAATGACGGGAGTGGCAGGCTGCAAGTCCTGCTTAGCGCACGACAGGGCAGCGAAACTTAGCACGGAGCCGTAAGCCAGCACAAAGAACGGTTCATGGAGTAGGGTTTGGTTGTGAAAATGGAAAGGCTAGAAGAGGGTTTAAGCAGCGAAATTACCAGACCGAAAGGCTCAGCAGTAACTTTCAGTATTATAGAATTATTATTAAAGTAACAGTATATGAAATAGTTAGTATAGTAATTCGGTTGTATTTTGCCCAGCGCAGGCTTGGTAGCAAGCAGCTGTTGCCCTTTGTGGGTAGTACCTATCAAATGGTGCTGGTTTGCCTTTTCTTAATGGCAGGTTTGCATTTTAGCGGTCTGAGCTAGGCAGGACCTGAGCGGTCCGCAGTTTTCCGCTTTTTTTGGGTCCGAATCCGTACTTGGGTTCAACCGCGCGGCCTAGCCGCTTCTTCTCTCACCAGATCCACTTCGCTCACATGGCATTTGACTTTCAGATGTACACCCCCGCCCCCGAGTTCACCACGCCGGCGGCTTACTTTTCAATGGAATTTGCGCTGGATCAGGCGCTGAAAACGTACTCCGGTGGCCTGGGCTTCCTGGCGGGCTCCCACATGCGCTCAGCCTACGAGCTGAAGCAAAACCTAGTGGGCATTGGCATTCTCTGGACGTTCGGCTACTACGACCAAGGCCGCAACGAAGACCTAAGCATGCGTGCCGACTTCCGCATCAAGCCCTATAGCTTCCTGCAGGATACCGGCATTGTGTTCCCCATCGAAATTCACAATGCCCAGGTGCTGGTGAAGGCGATGTATCTGGCCCCCGAGACGTTCGGCACGGTGCCCATGTTCTTCCTCACCACCGACATTCCCGAAAACGACTACATCTCGCGCACTATCTCCCACCACCTCTACGACGCCGACACGGCTGCCCGCGTAGCCCAGAGCATTTTACTGGGCGTGGGTGGTGGCCGGCTGCTCGACGAGCTAGGTCGCCAGACGGAAGTGTATCACCTCAACGAGGGCCACGGCCTGCCACTGGCGTTCTACCTCTACGAGAAGTTTGGTCGCAAGCTGGAGGAAGTGCAGAAGCACTTGGTATTTACAACCCACACGCCCGAACTGGCTGGCAACGAGGAGCATCCTGTAAAGCTACTGCACGACATGTCGTTCTTTGGCAGCGTGCCGCTAGAGGAAGTGCAGCGCCTTGGCCTAATTGAGAATGAGCGCCTGAACTACACCCTCACGGCCCTGCGCTTTGCCCGCATCAGCAATGGCGTATCGAAGGTGCACGGCGAGGTAGCCAACGACATGTGGGGCCAGAATGCGGGCATCAGCCCCATCATTGCCATCACCAACTCTCAGAATGGTACCTACTGGCGCGACAAGCCCCTGCAAGCAGCCCTGAAGGCCAACGACGATGCCGCCCTGCTGGCCCGCAAGAAGGAGCTGAAGCAGGAGCTGTTCAAGATTGTGGCCGACCAAACCGGCACCCTCCTCGACCCCGAGGTGCTGACGGTGGTGTGGGCCCGCCGCTTTGCCGGCTACAAGCGCGCCGACCTGATTCTGCGCCACTTCGAGCGGTTCCAGAAAATTGTGAACAACGCCGACCGTCCCGTGCAGGTAATATGGGCGGGCAAGCCCTACCCTAAGGACTACGGCGCTATTGGGCTGTTCAACGACATCATTGCTAAGGTGAAGAATCTGAACAACTGCGCGGTAGTAACGGGTTACGAGCTGGCCCTGTCGGCGGCGCTGAAAAAGGGTTCTGATATCTGGCTGAACACGCCCCGCTACCCCCGCGAAGCCTCCGGCACCAGCGGCATGACGGCCGCCATGAACGCCTCCCTAAGCTTGAGCATTGCCGACGGCTGGATTCCGGAGTTTGTGCGCCACGGTGAAAACGGCTTCATCATCGAGCATACCGACATCAACCAGCCCGACCATGTGAAGGACGACATTGAGGCCACCAACGTGCTGGATGTACTTGAAAACGACATCATTCCGCTGTACTACGGCCAGCCCGCCAAGTTCCTGGAAATGACCAAAACCGCCATGCGTGAGGTAGAACCCGAGTTCGAGTCGCACCGCATGGCTACCGAGTACTACGAGCGCATGTACAACGCTAAGTAGTAATTAATTAATGGATTGGCCTAGGCCACTTTCCAGTCCATCCAAAAAGCCCGTCATTCTAAGCTTTGCCGAGAATGACGGGCTTTTATGTGTTTAAAAAAAGTCTTGGTCGCCATACTGAGCATGACGTTCTGGAGATAGGCAAACCCATCCATTACCGGCTTCCCTACCTCCTACTCATCCAAGTACTGGTGCACGAACTTAATGGCCATGCTGCCCTCGCCCACGGCAGAGGCCACGCGGGCCATAGCCCCGGCCCGGCTGTCGCCGGCGGCAAATACGCCGGGTACGCAGGTTTCCAACAGGTAAGGCTCCCGGTTATGCTTCCAGGCCTCGGCGTAGCGCGGGTCCGTTACTAAGTCGCGGCCGGTAAGGAGGTAGCCTTTGTGGTCGCACACCACCGTTTTGCACACCCACTCGGTGCTAGGCTTGGCCCCGATAAAGATGAACAGTGCCCGCGCCGGACGGATTTCCTCGGTCCCATTGTTATTCAGCACAACTTCTTCCAGGTGGTCCTGCCCGCGCACGCCTACTACCTGCGAGTACGGTAGTATCTCGACGTTAGGAGTTTGGTTCAGCTGCTCAATCAGATACGCCGACATAGAGGCAGCCAACGACTCGCCCCGGATGAGGATAAACACGCGGCGGGCGTAAGTAGCCAGGTACATAGCTGCCTGCCCCGCCGAGTTGCCTCCGCCTACGATGTATACATCCTGCTGCTCACAGGTGCGGGCCTCCGTGCGGGCGGCGCCGTAGTACACACCGGCTCCTGTAAGCTCATGAATGCCTGGTACTTCCAGCGTGCGGTAGCTGACGCCGGTAGTCATCACGACAGCGCGCGTTCTTATTTCGCTACCGTTACTGAGTGTCAGCACCTTGTAGCCATCTTGTACGTATAGCTCCGTAACCTCCTGGGGGGCCAAGATTTCAGCGCCCAAGCGAATGGCTTGCATCCAGGCTCGGTGCGCCAGCTCGCTACCGCTGAGGCCCGTGGGGAAGCCCAAGTAGTTTTCAATTCGGGAGCTGGTGCCCGCTTGCCCACCCGGTGCTTGGCGCTCAATTACTAGCGTGCGCAACCCTTCTGAGGCGCCGTACACGGCCGATGCCAGCCCCGCCGGCCCCGCTCCTATCACCACCACGTCGTACAGGTCTTGGGAGGCCGTTTGGGCGAGGCCTAGCCGGCCGGCAATGTCGGTGCGGGTAGGGTTAGCCAAGGCGGTGTTATCCTCAAAAATCACCACCGGCAAATCGGCCGCCGTGTAGCCGCTCCGAACAAGCAGTAGCTGGGCATCGGGGTTGGTTTCGAAGTCAAGCCACTGGTAGGCTACCAGATAGCCGGCCAGGAAGTCCTTGAGCTCGTGGGACAGCGGCGACCATTGGAACCCAATGAGGCGGACGCCCTGAAACCGCGGCTTGTAGCTGACTTGCCAGGCAGTGAGCAAGTCGTGAAGGGTTGGGTAGAGCAGCTCCTGGGGTGGGTCCCAGGGCTTCATCAAGTAGTAGTCGAGGCGAGCTTGGTTAATGGCGCGAATAGCCGCCTCCGTATCGGCGTAGGCCGTCAGGAGCACGCGCTTAGCGTCGGGGAACAGCTGACGGGTTTGCTCCAGCAGCTCCACGCCCTGCAAGCCAGGCATGCGCTGGTCGGCCAGCACGAGGGCCAGCGGCTCATCTCGTTGCTGAAGCTCTTGCAGGGTAGCCAGGGCTTCCTCGCCGGAAGCGGCGCGCAGTACCCGGTAGTCGCGCCGAAATTCTTGGCGAAGGTCCCGCTCAATGGCATTTAGCACCTGCGGGTCATCATCAACGGCAAGCAGGACAGGTTTTTTCATAGCAGAGGCAAGAGGAAGAGGCCTAGCCGAAAGCCAGACCGTAGCAGGGAACCTAGGAAAGCAGCAACGAGTGAGTGCATTGCCGGGCTGACGGGAGAAAGCTACCAGCGAAGCTACACTTTCATCCTATTTATGCTGGTATCTATGCAATCTAACGCTACTTTTTCAGGGGTAGCCACACGCAAAACGCCGTGCGGCCCGGCTCCGATTCTACCTCTAGCCGGCCGCCGTGCTGCTCCACAATGCGCAGGGCAATGTCTAGTCCCAGGCCACTACCCTCGCCGGCGGGCTTGGTAGTGAAAAAGGGCTCCATGATGCGCGGGAGTACTTCCGGCGGAATGCCCGGTCCGTTGTCAATTACCCACACCCGCACAAAGTCGCCGTCTGGACGGGTGCGCAACGTGATTTCTCCGCCGGGCGGCAGCGCATCAATGGCGTTGTCAATCAGATTTGTCCATACTTGGTTGAGGCTGCTTACCTGCCCTACTATGGGAGGCAGGCTGGGGGCGTAGTCTCGCACGAGCGTCACTTTCTCCTCGCGCATGCAGTAGCCCAGGATGTTCACGGTACTGTCGAGGCCGGCGTGCACATCCAGGGTGGCAAAGTCGGTGCCGCGGTCCATGTGGCTGTAAATCTTCACGTTGCTGACGAGGGTAGTAATGCGGCTGCCCGCTTCCTGCACGTCGTGCATTAGGCGCAAAGTGGTCAGCTGCCCTTCCAGCCAGGCCAGCGCCGTGGCGCGTGAGGGAGCTGGTAAGGCTGCCACTACGGGTTGCAGCTCGGTGTGGGTAAGACCGGCATCTAGTAAGCCCGCCGCTAGTAGGTAGGCATCCGGCACTTGCTGGGTTTCTAGCCAGTCTGCTAGCTCGTCCTCCACGTCAGCGCGTTCCAGGGATGTGCGTTGGGGCAGTGAGGGCGGAAGGGCACTAGCCAACGTAGCCAGCATTTCCAGGGCCGCCGGATCGGGGCAGTGCTTCAATAAGGCAATTAGTTGGGCGGGCTTGGCCCGTAGGCGAGCATCCAGGGCTTCGGCGGCCCGCATAATGGCGGCGGCGGGGTTGTTTAGCTCGTGGGCTAGCCCCGCCGAGAGCTTGCCCAAGGCGCGCAGCTTGTCGTCGCGCTCCTGGGTGCGCGCCTCCTGGCGGGCCCGGTCGCTCATAAGACCTACTAGGCGCTGCACAAGCTCCGGACTTTCGTGCTCTAAGGCGGGAAAGAGGCTACGGTGTAACGTAAACAGCACCGTTTCGCCCACAGCTAAGCTCAGGCCTTGGATGATACGCAGCCGCGAGTACGGTAGTACCCCGCTCACCTGGCCCGCGCCAATGCGAAAGGCCGGCTCCCGATTACCATTGCGCACCACAAAGAATTGCAGGCCACCGGTCAGGACGGCCATCATGTACTCGGCCTCGTCGCCGGGCTGGACTACCGCATCCCCGGAAGCGTAGGCGCGCCGCTCGCCGTGTTCCAGCAGCCACGTGATGGTCTCGGTTGGCAAGTCCGCGAAGGTGGGCAGGCGGGTAAGGTCTTCGGGGGTAAGCGAGGCAGCAGTCATAGCGGGAAGTAAGGTAGAAGCAGGAAAGAAACGCAGCACGCATCCGCAAAGCAGAATAAGGTCGGCCAGTGTTGAGCGCGAGCAGCTGTACCAGATGCCCCAAACATAACAGCCAGGCTCCCAACAGGAAACCTGGCTGTATCGTTTAGGAAAAATCGAAGCGCCTATTCTCGCACCACCTTCACCACGCGGGCAGTACCCGCCTGCCGAATCGTAATGAAATAAATGCCGAGTGGCAGCGTAGTCGCCTCGGGTAGGGCTACCTCCGAAACGCCAGTGGGCAGGGTCAGTTGTTTAGCCAACAGTATCCGCCCCAGGGCATCGTGAAGTGTGAGGGTAGTAGCGCCGGGCTGGGGTAGGGCCATGCGTACAAACAGCTCGTTGTTGTACGGGTTGGGATGAGCCTGTGCCGTTAGTTGGCTTGCCTGGTCTACGGCTACCACCTGCACGGCCGAGTAGGAGCCCGTGCCATCGGTATCTACTTGGTGCAATCGGTAGTACACAATACCTGCTTCGTAGCGGGCAATGTGCGCATCGGTATACTCATAATCGGTGCGCTGTAGAGTAGTGCCGCGCCCGGCTACCTGCCCGGCCTTCTGAAACTGGTGGCCGTCGAGGCTTACCTCAACCTCGAAGTGGGCATTGTTCTTCTCCGAAGCCGTAGCCCAGTGCAGCCAGGCATCGTTTGCCCGGCGCTCGGCCGTGAATTGAAGGAGGGCTACAGGTAGCGGATTGAGGAAATTGCTGATGGTGAGCCGGTCCAGGGACGTAGTGGTGGTGCTGATGCTGCGGGTAGTTGAAGCATCGGCCCCAGTGCCAACACCCGTCCAGGGGCCAGTAGCAGTAGCCTGCCGCCAGATTAGCACGCGAGAGAAATCCGTCAGGCCGTTGTCATTGTCGGGCAGCCACGAAAGCGTGATGGGTACGGCGCCGGTAGGAGCCTGGGTTGTCGTAACCGTCCAGACGCGGTCGATGCTTTTGTTGTTGCCGAAGGTGCCGTAGCTAGCACCGGCCGTTATGAGGCCGGCCGTGCGCGTTACCGTTACCTGCCCCAAGTTCTGCCCGTTGCCGCCAATGGTGGCACTATTCGTGAAGCTGGTTGCCGTAGTCACGTTATCACGCGTTACGCGTAGGTTGCCCTGCACATAGCGGCCTGCTGCCTCGCCCGTCACGTTGGCGGCGGCGGTTAGGCTGATGGTAGCGTTGGGCGACGTGCGCACCATCCCGTTGGTGAGCTTCAGCTCTTGACTGATACCGAGGTCAGCGGGTACGCTGATGCCCTGGGTGCTGGCGTTGTTTACTTCCAGCCGGGCCAGGGTAGCTCCGCCAGGCGTGAGGGTTTGGGCCGCGCTGCCGCTTAGCAGTACCACCCCTCCCGACGTGGTGGTGCCCGCATTGGTGAAGTTGCCCAGTACCTGCAGCGTACCCGCGTTGGTAAGCGTGCTACCTGCTTTGTTATCTAGGGTGCCCGGTACGTACAGCGTCGCTCCCGACTGCACCGTGAGGATGCCTCCGTTGTTGGTAAGCGACTGGGCAACGCCAGCTTCAGCTAACAAGCTCAGCCCTAAAAGAGAGTAGAAAAACTTCATCTTATGGGTTTGAGGGCTAGCCACGAGAAGGATAAATGCCTTGAAGGGCAATGCAGAAGTTTAGAGCCAAGTAGGGCGGCATGTTATTCTGCGGTTGATTGCCGCCGGCCGGCCCAATAGATGTGCTCTGCATCGTGACATCAGACGTGCCAGCAGTGGAAAATTGGGCGCCCCCTGCCCCATCATTCGCCAGCAGGGCTCCGTTAGGATTATTTGTGTTGCCAGCCACCGTAGTAGCAGTCATGCTATGCGTGTGCGCAGGCATTTGGCTGGTTGTTAAGGTAACCGTTTCGGTGCCAGCCATTTCACCCTGGACGTGTGATGCGCCTGAGAAACTTTGGCCGAAGCCGAGGGGAAAACGTCCGGCCAGATTTGGTAAGGCAAACGTTGTTTGGCCGTTGCCCCCGTAGGTAGTACCCAGCAGGGAGAACAAGGCGTTGTTTTCGCTAACGGATAATAGTTGACCGTTACAAGCTGCCCAGCCATTGGGAACGAAGTTGAAGCCAAAGATGGCAATTTCGCTAGGTGCGGTTCATAGGATTGGGTAGAGGCTACGCCCCGCGTTTCGCCCAAGGCTTTTCCGGCCAGTAGGCTGCCGCCCAGCAAAGCCCCAAAGCGCTTAAGCCAGCCGCGCCGCTGCGGTTCATTTTGGGTCTGGGAAGGAGCTGATGTAATACCTGTAGAAGTAGCGAGTAGTCGCATAAGAGAGGAAGATCTGGAAGTAAGAATTAGTTGACGCGGAACCAGCCGCTGGTGGTACCGTTCACCACGTACACGAACTGGGCGGCATAATTGGGCAATACGCTGCCTGTGCCGCTGGTGCTCGTAATGCTCACGGCGTCAGCATCCAGGTTGGTGATGGTCAGGGTTTGGCCATTGACGCCGGCACCCAGCGTGATGCCGCCATTGGCGCCGCCGTTGTTCGGCAGAATTACCACGCCCGTAGTAGCATTCAGCGTACCGGTGCCGGTAGTAGGAATGGCAAAGATGTTGGTGGTTTGCATGTTACTAACGCTGGCCGCGGGCGTTTGCCAAGTAGCCAAACCAGCGGCATCGGAGGTTAGTACTTTGCCGGCTCCGGGGGTGCCACCCGTAATTTTTACTTGTCCAGCTACTTCTAGCTTGGCGCTAGGCGCCACCGTACCAGTGCCGATGCCTACGTTGCCGCCGTTGGGGTTCAGGCGAAGGGCATAATTGGTGCTTAGGTTGGTAGGATTGGTGCTTTGCAGCCAGTTGCCATCGGCGCCGCTGCTACCCAGGTCCAGTGCTACGTCGCCGTTGTCGCGGAAGCGGGCAATGTGGCCTGCGCTTTGAGCCGCCCCAGAAGTAAACGGATTGGCACTACCCGTGCCTACCACGCTCAACCGGGTAGTAGGATCTGTGATGCCGATGCCCAAGTTGCCACCGTTTTGCAAGGTCATCAGGGTCTTATCAATACTGGAGTTTGTATTCCACGTCACCCAGCTAAAGGAACCGATGTTGGAGGGAATACCCAGGGCCAAACGACTAGAAAGCATAAACATGCCCCAGCGCCCTAAACCATTGTAATCCCCAGCGGTGAAGGGGTCCCAACCACGCGTGAGCATGGGCGCATCCCGGGCATTAAGAATCAGGCCGAAGGTAGAACGGCTGTACAACGAGCCATCGGTAGTGATGCGGAACCTCTCGGCATTGCCCGTCCGGAATACGAGGTCTTTATTGTCGGTAGTGCCTAGAAAGCTGGTGCCCGAATTCGTGGTTTGGCCTACTCCCGTGTAGGTGCCGGGGTCGGTGCCGGAGTTGCCGGTGCGCAGCCAGCCCGAGCCGGAAGCTACGCCCGAAGGTAGAGCTACCCACACGCCGCCCGAGAAGTACCAGAAGCCCGGCTGCGCACCGTTGGTCTGGTACACAAGCATACCTTCCGACGTTGTCGTGACGGCGGTGCGCTGAAGTTCCGTCATGCGTGGTATTAGCAGGCCTTTGTTGTTCCCGGCCCCGGCCGAAATATCCAGGGCTGCGTTGGCGTCGGGGGTAGTCGTACCCACGCCTACGGATTGAGCATGAACAGCAAGAGGTAAGGTGCTGAGTGAGAGCCCCAGCACAATGCGGTAAACAGATTGCATATAGGTTGGTAAGAGGGGAAAATAGGCGTTTGTAGTAGGCTCTTGTAGCGTGCCCTACCCAATCTCGACCACAATACTAAGTTCAATTATTGATGTATTTACATAGGTGTACGATAAGTACAATTAGCTCATTTTTACTTGTTACTTAAGAAGTTAAAACAGCTAGTAGGTTCACTTCCGGGTTACAGACTCGTTGTATATGAATTTTTATATATAAAGTGTTAATAGTCCTCAAATTGCTCAGCGTACTTCTGATGTAAGCCGATAGTACGTTACAACCAGAACAGTAGTAATAAGCCGAAACATCCAAAATCGGAAACCAGAGGGCTTTCCCACCTACGGTGGTACTACTGCTTAAGCCGCGCAGAAACTTGCCGTATTCAGGCTACAGAACTCCTGCCAAAAACCCGTTTCTTACCAAACTTTTTAGCCGCGCTGCGCATTTCTTTAGTTTACGCTTCTTACCTACATGGCCAAGATCAAGACCCTATATTTCTGTCAGAACTGCGGCGCGCAATCGGCTAAGTGGATTGGCCGCTGTCCTTCGTGCGGCGAGTGGAATACCTACGTGGAAGAGGTAGTGGAAAAGGCAGACACCGCCACGGCAGCTACGGCCTGGAAAGCTGGTACTGCGGTAGGTGCTACCAACAAGGCAGCCAAGCCAAAGCCGCTAGGTGAAATCCTCTACGAAGAAGAATCGCGCCTGAACACCCGCGACGGTGAGTTGAACCGCGTGCTAGGTGGAGGCCTCGTTCCGGGCTCTTTGGTGCTCATTGGGGGCGAGCCAGGCATTGGTAAAAGCACACTTATGTTGCAGATTGCCATGCAGATGCGCGAGCTTCGGATTCTCTACGTATCGGGGGAGGAAAGTGAGCAGCAGATTAAGATGCGGGCTGAGCGCCTGGGCAAGCAGCATCCTGGCCTCTACATCCTTACCGAAACGGGCACCCAAAACATTTTCCGGCAGATCGACCAGTTGCAGCCCAATGTCGTGGTCATCGACTCCATCCAGACGCTACACTCCTCGTTGGTGGAGGCTGGGGCGGGTTCCGTCAGCCAGGTGCGCGAGTGCACCACTGAGCTGCTAAAATACGCCAAGGATACCGGCGTGCCAGTGCTTCTGATCGGTCACATCACCAAAGATGGCTCCATTGCGGGACCCAAGATTTTGGAGCACATGGTGGATACCGTGCTGCAGTTTGAAGGCGACCGGCACCTCTCCTACCGATTGCTGCGCACCATCAAAAACCGCTTTGGGTCTACTTCCGAGTTGGGCATCTACGAGATGCAGGGTTCGGGCCTACGGCAAGTCAGCAACCCCTCGGAAATCTTGCTGAGCCAGCGCACAGAAAGCCTCAGCGGTATGGCTATTGGGGCTACGTTGGAAGGCAACCGTCCGCTGCTGGTGGAAGTGCAGGCCCTAGTGACGCCCGCCACGTACGGCACGCCCCAGCGCAGCAGCACCGGTTTCGACGCCAAACGCCTGCAAATGCTGCTGGCAGTACTAGAGAAGCGCAGCGGCCTGCGCCTAGGCCAGCACGACGTGTTTTTGAACATTGCGGGCGGCCTGCGCCTTGATGACCCAGCCCTCGATCTGGCCGTGTGCGCGGCCGTAGTCAGCTCCCTCAACGACGTGCCCATTGCCGGTGAAGTATGCCTGGCGGCGGAGGTAGGCCTGAGTGGAGAAATCCGGGCCGTAAGCCGCTTAGATCAGCGCCTTTCCGAAGCGGAGAAGCTGGGCTTTGCGGAGATGTACATTTCTCAGTTTAACGCCAAGGGCTTAGAGCTAGCCCGTTATGGTATTCGGGTGCACCCTGCGGGGCGCCTAGATGACGTTCTGACGGGCTTGTTCGGGTAGTTGCTTCTGGTAGCGCGGCACATGTAAGCGGGTTGGCTGAACACAGTTTCGGCCAACCCATTTTTCTAAATACCGTTCTGAAAAGCTCAAATCCAGCTTCAATACGAACATTTTAGGAAGGAATGCACCACCACATTTCCTAGAAAGTAGAAGCCTACAAAGCCAGGAGCAAGGGCAATAGGCAGCGTTCAAAACTTTGTGCTTCGGCACAGGTTACGAAAAAAGAGCGTTAACGGATTGGACTTTCTCTTTCTTTATGCCGTATCTTCGGCATGAGAATTGACTTTTACCGCGATTTACCTGAACTGAAAAGTCTGTTAAGCTCGGGTGTTGGAAGTTTAAATTCACTAACTCCGCTTTTTCTGATGGCCCATAGATCTTTCCTCACTACCGCGCTGCTCTGGGTTGGGCTGGTAGCTGCGCCGCTGGCCAGCTATGCCCAGGGTACGGTGGTCCTGACTGGCAAAGTCAGTGGCCGCACGGCCGATACCGTAGCCGTATCAATTCGCGAAAACCCGCTTGATCCGAAAGAGCAGATCACCTACGCTCGCCTGGACGACAAAGGTGAGTTTCGGCTGGCGGTGAACGTAAGTGGCCCTACTCGGGCCGACTTGGTATACGGCGACGACGTAGCCGGCCTGTTTCTGGAGCCTGGTAATCAACTGGATGTGCGCTTCAAGGGTTCTGACTTAGCCAGCAGTGTCCGGTTTAAGGGCCGCGGTGCCGAAGCCAACACCTACCTGGCAGAAGTAGACGATAAGTTTGTCGAAAACGACGGCTTTCAGGTTCTGCCCGATAACATCATGCTCTACGAGCCGGGCTTTATCTCTTTCCTCGACTATCGCCGGAAGGAAGAACAGAAGTTTCTGAAAGGCTACAGCGAAGATGCTCAGCTGACCCCCGCCTTTAAGCAGTATGCCCAGGCAGAAATAGACTACAGCTACGCCAACGACCGCCTCACGTTCCAGGACTTACGCGAGCAGGTGGTAGCCACCGAGAGCCGCTTGAAGCTCTCGCCTACCTACTACGACTTTTTGAACGACAAGAGCCTGCTCACGAATGCCGAGGCTTTGCAGAGTGAGCAGTACCACGAGTTTTTGCTCAACTACATTCACTACGCTGCCATCAACGCTGGCAAGCAGCGCTCCAGCCCCGACTTCTACCAGGTATGTTATGACTTGGCTAAGAATCAGTTGAGCGGCCCAGTACGGCCAATTATTATGGGCCGGGTGATGCAGGAGTCGTTCCGCTTTGGGCACGTGAAGCAGTCGGCTGCCATGCTAGCTGACTTCCGAAGCATAGACCCCAAGAACGAGTACTACCCCGTATTGCAGCAGGATTTCGAGGCTCATAAGGCCTTCGCTATTGGAGCACCTGCCCCCGATTTCCACCTGCTATCCTCCACTGGCGACACAGTAAGCTACGTCAGTTCGCCGGGAAACTAGTGTACATCAACTTCTGGCGCACTACGAGCGGCCTGGCCCTGCGCGACCTACCCTATGCCGCCGAGCTGGCGAAGAAGTTTGATGGTAAGAACATCGTATTCCTCAACATTGCCCTGGATGACAACGATGGTGCTTGGAAGCAGCTAGTAGTGAGCAAAAAGCTGGCGGGCGTGCACGTGCGCGCCGCCGGTGGTATGCGCTCAGCCGTGGCCAAGG
Source organism: Hymenobacter sp. AT01-02 (assembly GCF_000961955.2). Lineage (NCBI taxonomy): Bacteria > Pseudomonadati > Bacteroidota > Cytophagia > Cytophagales > Hymenobacteraceae > Hymenobacter > Hymenobacter sp. AT01-02. The sequence continues at coordinate 37,313 of NZ_JZIR02000039.1, read as the reverse complement.
CCTATGCCGTGCAAGATGTACCGTCTTACTTCTTGCTGGCAGAAGATGGTACTTTCCTCAACACCAAGCCAAAGCGTTTAAGCAGCCGAGCTGCTATTGACGAGATTAAGGAGTCGTTCGGTAAGGCTGGCACCTACAGCAGCACCCTACCAGCTGTTGGCAAGCAGTAGTACTTCACCTGTCGTTGCTATATGCCAAAAGCGCCGCCCACATATATGGGCGGCGCTTTTGCGTACTTGGCGCGGCAGATGCCTAGGCAGTGCGGAAGCCAGTAGCTTGCTTGATGGAACGTTCGTTGCCAGAAGCTGGATCAGCATAGCTGTGCTCACCTACCTCAATGGATACTTTCTTACCGAGAAGCTGCTTGGTATCCAAGTCTTTGCCAGCCTCTGGATGGATGCCAACGGCGGCATACAACGAAAGTAGAATTGGCATAGCGTTGGGCGACGTATAGAAGCGCTGGGTTACAAAGCCATCCTCGTTTTCCATACGAGCAGCAAAGAAGGGTACGTTCTGGTGCTCACTGGTTCCTTCTTGAATGTCGGTAATTTCAACGGTGTGACGGCCATCGGGTAAGAAGCCTTTTTCTTGGCCTTTTTCAACTGGGATTTTCATGTCGTATAGCTGCGTGGTTGTTGGCTCTTAAACGAGAGCTAATACTATTAGGTTGTATTTACTAATGTTATTAGTATAGAAAGAACTGATTTTCAATTCTGCTATAGCAGACGTTACCTACAAATTGACTTTGGCGTCAAAAAAAGTGCATTGGTAGCCAGAGTTTTAGACGAGTAAAATGGAATGAGAGCACAACTCGGCAGCTGATTTGATGGGCGGGCTGTTTCATCAGCGCCATTGGTTCATCGTGGCAGTTTACCTTTGCTGTCCACATGGCCTCACTCCTCACCGACGGACTTAACTTTGTTTCGAAAGCTACCCCGCGGCGGCTCTGGAATGCTACCCAAGTAACGGGTGGCTACTTGCTAAGCAAGCTGACTGGGAAAGCCCGCCATTGGGGGTTGCCCGTCGCCCTGTCGTTCGAGCCTACTACCAGCTGCAACCTGCGGTGCCCGGAGTGTCCCAGCGGCCTGCGCTCCTTCACGCGGCCCACGGGCATGCTCCCCGATGAGCTATTCCGCAAGACCATCGACGAAGTGGCGTCACGGCTGTGGTACCTGATTTTCTACTTTCAGGGCGAGCCCTACCTGCACCCCAACTTCCTGGACTTGGTGAAGTATGCCTCCAACAAAGGCATCTACACCGCCACCAGCACCAACGCCCACTACCTCAACGATAAGAATGCCCGCCGCACGGTGGAAAGCGGCCTTGACAGGCTCATTATTTCCCTCGACGGTACTACCCAGGACGTGTACCAGCAGTACCGCGTGGGTGGTAAGCTAGACAAAGTGCTGGAGGGCACCCGCAACCTCATTAAGTGGCGGCGGGAGCTAAACTCGCAGACGCCGCGGGTAGTATTTCAGTTTCTGGTGGTGCGCCCAAATGAGCACCAGCTGGAGGACGCCAAGCGCCTAGCCCAGGAACTAGGCGTAGATGATGTGTGGTTTAAGACGGCGCAGATATACGACTACCAAAACGGCTCTCCTCTCATTCCTACTATCGATTACTACTCGCGCTACGAAAACAACGTGGATGGCTCCTGGAGCATCAAGAACAAGCTGGTGAACCACTGCTGGAAGATGTGGCACAGCTGCGTTGTCACGTGGGATGGCTTGGTAGTGCCCTGCTGCTTCGACAAAGACGCCGAGTACCGCCTCGGCGACTTGAAGCAGCAAACCTTCCGCCAGCTCTGGCATGGCCCCAAATATCAGCGCTTTCGGGCATCCCTACTCAAGGGCCGCGACCAGATTGAGATGTGTCGCAACTGCACCGAGGGCACCAAAGTATGGGGCTAGGCGTAAGGGCATGATGTGAGGAAGCTAGTTGGCGCTTATCTTGTTGCCAGCCTTCCACGTGCTCATGCTATTCTATGTTTTCCGCCGTTCGTGTTGCTACCATCCGCAAGAGTAAGGGGTTCTCGCAGGAAGTGTTGGCGGAGCAATCGGGGGTCAGTTTACGCACCATTCAGCGAGTAGAGCAAGGCGACACCGTACCGCGCGGCTACACGCTACAAGCCTTGGCTGCGGCCCTGGAAGTGCCCTTGGAAGCGTTCCGCCCGGAACCCGAAGTAGCGCCGGCCATCGAAACAGTGGTAGCACCGCCGACTATGGAAGCGCACCCCGCGTTGCGCCCCGATCCGCAGTTTCTACAGCTGCTCAACTTAAGCGCCCTAAGCTTCCTGGTTTTTCCTCTATTGAATCTCATCTTACCCTGGATGCTCTGGCAGAAGCATCGCCACCACGTAGAACATGCCGCCGAGGTGGGCCGCCGGGTGCTGGGATTTCAGGCCTTATGGCAGGTAGGCTGCTTTCTGGCCTACGGATTGGCCGCCGCCGCGCAGCTATGGGCGCATGCCTACCATGTTAAGCTACCAGGCTTGTACCTCGGCGTGTTCGTGGCTTCCTACCTGCTCAACTTAGGAACGGTGGGTTACTATCAGTGGCAATTACGCCGGGGCCAGCTAGCTATTTACCGCTTCCGGCTCTGACACAGAGAAGTGCAATCAGGGATAAGCAATGACCTCAACTCACAGGGAGGTGGTAATGCAGTGTACATAGGCCTAACTATGCTAACGACAGGTCGTGTTGCAATCGTCTGTATCTTAATAAGATGAATTGAATGGCGGGTAAATGGCGGGTAAATGACGCAATACTGAGGGCAGTGAGGCAGCTACTTTAGCTTCACAAACCAACCCCCACTACCCCGTCATGAAACTCTTCCGCAACATCCTGCTTGCCGTACTTGCCCTGCTGTTGGTTAGTGGTATTGGAGGCTATTTCTACATGCGCAAGAAGTTTGAGCCGGGAGTTAATCAGCTCTCGGTGACGGGCCTCCCGGCTACCTGTACCTTCGTGTGGAAGGCCGACTCGACGGCCCAGCCCGTGGTGGCGCATGCGGCGCTGCTGGTGCCTGCCCGGCTGCCCGGTTGCCCCCGTACCTGCTACTTTCAGTTTGACACGGGTGCACCTACCTCTATACTCTATGCTAGGTCGCTGGCTGCTCTGCGGGGCCGCTACCCTGCCACTACCCAAACGCTGCTACCCCAAGCCGACACGGTGCGAAACTTCCAGTTTGGGCTGGGCAGTGGCAGCGTACAGGCCCGCAAAATCAAAGTGCTGGACTACGGTAGGTCTACCCTACCGGCCGACTCGACTGAGCCCTTCATTATCGGCACCCTGGGTACGGATGCCTTGGAGGGGCGCGTGCTGGTGCTTAACTACAGCACCCGGCAGTTTAGCCTGCGTGCCGACGTACCCACTAGCCTAACCAGCCAGACGGTTTTCGTGCCCCTAGACTTTGCCAGCCGGCGGGTGATGCTCAACGCAGCCGTGCAAGGCAAGCCCCGGCAGCTCCTTTTTGATTCCGGCAGCAGCGCTTTTGCCCTCCTGACGAGCCGTGCTACCTGGGAGCAAATGGCTCAGCCACAAGCTCGCGTTCGGCACGCCGCCGTAAACTCCCTGGGTACTACTCTCACGGCGCACACCGTTGCTACGGCCGCTACTCTGGGCTTAGGTCAGGTAGCCGTGCCCTTGCACACCGTAACTTACATTGAGGGCACTAGCTTTATGCAAAGCGCCCTCATGCGCTTCTCGGGTATGGGCGGTATGCTGGGCAACGAGCCATTTGCCGAGCGCACCATCGTTCTGGATGTGCGGGGCAGGCGGTTCGGGTTGGTGCATCAATAGCAGGCCAGTTAATAGTTCCAGGGATAGAGGTCTGGGGGCGTGTGCTCGTCTTGGTGGGTAGGCAAGGGATGCAGCGCCTGGGTTTGGTCGAGGAACAAAAAGGCATCGTAGCGTTCGGGTATTACGGAGGGTACGTAGTTGCCGAAACGCTCGAACTCCGGGCGGTACACTACTCCAATGGCACGGTGCCCAATGGGCTGCCGTAGAGCGTCGTTGTCGCGCAATTCATGAGAGAAGAGCAAGGCATTCTCACCCTGTAGCTGCTCGTGCAGCAGGTTTTCCCAGGAGCCGTGAGTAGCCTCCGGAGCGGTCATGGTTTCGGGGGCGGCACCCCATTTCCGGCCCGCAACAACGGACCCCTGGTAGGAGCCGAAGCCCACGGCAAACACCTTGTTGCGACCGTACGCTTCGCGGGTGAGCTGCCCCACATTTACCATGTCTTCGCGGCGCATGTCGGTGTAGCGCGCATCGCCGATGTGGGTGTTGTGCTCCCAAATAATGGCCTTGCTATCAGGCCCGTGTAGGTCGAGCAGGCGGGTGAGGGTTTCCATCATGTGCTGGTCGCGCACGTTCCAAGAGGCCGACCCACCTTTAATCATGGCGCGGTAATAGCGCTCGGCATTCACGGCTACCAGGGCATTCTGCTCGGCATTGAACTTCTGTTCCCGGTCCAGTAGGCCATTGGTTTGCTGGCTGGCTACCTGCTTACGCAGGGCGCGCAGCATGTCCGTCACCTCATCCTCACAGTCATCCGATACAAACGCCACAGCGTGAGCATATTCCTGCGGGTCGTCACCGTAAGGCTCAAAGCATTGAAACGCTCGGTGAGCGGCCTGTACGGCTCCGTCGCCCTGCTTTTCCACGTAGTGCAGAATCTCCTGCAGAGACTCCCACAGGCTGTACACATCTAGCCCGTAGAAGCCTACGCGTTGCTCGTGTGGGAACTGCTTGTTGTGCTGATGCAGCCAGTCTACCAGCGCCGCAATTTCCCAGTTGCCCCACATCCAGGTAGGCCAGCGGTTGAACGTGCTGAGTAGCTTGGCGGCGGTGCCGTAGGTAGCTTCCTCCTGCTTAATGGCCGCGTTTACTTCAAAGCAATCGGGCCAGTCGCCCTCCACCGCAATAAACTGAAAGCCCTTCTCTTGAATTAGCCGCTTAGACAGCGCCGCGCGCCAGGTGTAGTACTCGGAAGTGCCGTGGGAAGCCTCCCCCAGTAATACAATGCGGGCGTCGCCGATGGCTTCCAGCAGCGGGTCAAGGTCGCGGGCTGTGCGGAGAGGATGGGTAGGCAGCGAAATTTTCATAGCGTTGAGATTGGGTGGGGCAGAAACAGCACGTGCGCCCCGAACGAATCCGGGGCGCACGTGCGCAGGGCAATAGGAAGGGTAGAACCCGCTTATTTGTGGTTCTTGTCCAGGTTTTTACCCATGTCCTCTACTCGCTTCAGGAAGTCTAGTGCGTCAGAGTCGCCGTAGGTGCCGTAGGCTGAGGAGATGGTGCCTTTCGTGCCATCGGCAGTCTGCAAGGCATACAGAATGGACATGTCGTCGGGGTTGCTTTCACCCTCGAAGCGATAAAAGTCAACAATGGTTACCTCCTCGGGAGCATAGCCTTTGCTACGGTCGTCGCCGAAGGGAAACAGGCGCCCATCGGTTACTCGGAAATCTGCCGTGAAGCCGTCTTTGCTGAGCTTGTTTTCTACGTTGACGAGGGAGCGTTCTTCTTCTTTGTCTTGCATGAGGAGGGGCGTTTGGAAATGGAAAAGGGAGTTCGGCTAGGAAGGGAGGCAAAAAACAGCCCCCGCAGCAGCTATACGTAGCCAGTGCGGGGGCGGGTTATACCCAACAAAGAAGAAATATGGCGCCTTACTGAGCAGCCTTGCGTGCAGCCGTGGCCTCAATGGTCCGCTGCAGCCGGTCCACGTCGATGACGGAACACGCGCCGCCGCAGCCTTTGGCGCAGCAGCTTGGCTTTTATCAAAAAACGCCCGCCAGAAAATACGCCCCACGTAGAAGGCCGCCCCGGCGAAAAGCAATGCGATGATGAGAGTTTGCAGCCACATAATGCGCACAAAACTACGACAACCCCGGAAAAGTTTGATAGTCTACTAGTTCTCAAGCCCCGAAGCTTGCCACACCTACCTCCTCGGCCTTCGTAAAGCTACAAACTAAAAGAACCTGAAGTAGCCAGTTGTTGGCCGCCCCAGGTTCTCCAGCTAGTCAAAATAAGCTGGGCAACTACTCGCTAGCTACCCGTTGGTTGGCTTACTTCCAGGTTTCGCGGATAATGCTTTGCATCTCCTCGTGCACCAAGCCATTGCTGGCTACTACCTGGCGGCCAAAGAGGGGGTCGCCTTCTTCCAGGAAAGCCGTAACGCGCCCACCCGCTTCGCGCACGAGCAATATGCCCGCGGCCACGTCGTACGAATTGAGGTTGAACTCGAAAAAGCCCTCAAAGCGGCCGGCGGCTACGTAGGCCAGGTCGGCGGCGGCGGAGCCACGCGGCGCACGCCGTGGGAGCGTTGGATAAAGGCACTCAGCAGCTGTAGGTACTCGTTGAGCTGGGTGAAGTTAGTGTAAGGGAAGCCGGTAGCAATCAGGGAGTTGTTCAGGTCGGGTACGTCTGTAACGTGAATGGGAACTTCATTGCAGAAAGCCCCAGCGCCTTTGGCTGCCCGGAAGCATTCGTCGCGCACTACTTCGTACACAACGCCGGCCACCAACTCTTCGTGGTGGATGAGGCCCACGCTCACGCAGTACACGGGTAGGCCGTGCACAAAGTTGGTGGTGCCATCCAGGGGGTCAATAATCCAGTTGTACTCCTCGGCCCGCTCGGCCCCTTCCGTGCCTTCCTCCGTAATGAAGCCGGCCTCGGGTAGCACTTCACGCAGGCCAGCAACGAGCAGCTTCTCGGTTTCCTTGTCTACGTACGACACGAGGTCGTGCACGCCTTTGGTTTCGATGTGGCTGCGGTTGAATGTGGCCGCCTCCTGGCGAATGAACTGGCCCGCGTGCCGCGTTACGGCCGCCAGTTGAAAGCTGAGTTGGTTGTAATCCATTAGTAAAGTATGACCTCGAAAGTAGCGAAGGTCGTGTAGTTGCAAAGATGCGTAGTTGAATGAAAGCAGCAACCTCGAACAGCAACTACTAGCCAGCAACCAGCCTCTTGAAGGGACCTAACTGCGGTGCACCTTCACAACGACCTTTTACGCGAACCGGCGCATTCCAGTCGTGTTGGCATTCTAATAAAAGCTTGGGAACTGGCTGCCAGTCTGCTGGCGCCACGCCGTACTGCTGAGCCACTGCATATTTCGCTTGGTGAGGGGGAGCTAAGCGGCCAAGGTGCGGCGGTTGAGCAGGGCCCGTACTACCGTCAGCACCAAGAGAAGCACGGCTAATACCTGGCAGGCAGGCCCAATGAGCTCTCCGTAGCGGACGTAGAAGGTTTGCTCGGTATTGAGGTGTACGGTAGCTCGGCTGGTAGCAGGTACCCACCAAGCCGTTTGCTGAGTAATCTCGCCTTTCTGGTTGATGAAGGCGGAGATACCCGTATTGGCGGAGCGGGCAATGTCGCGGCGGGTTTCAATGGCGCGCAGGGTAGCGTACTGCAAGTGCTGGTTGTGGCCCGGCGAGTCAGACCACCACCCGTCGTTGGTGATGATGCCGATGAGTGAAGCGCCGTTCTTCACGTATTCGCCCACAAAGTCGCCGTACACCGATTCGTAACAGATAACCGGAGCCACCTGCAAGCCGGGCGTGGCAGTTTGGTACACGGTACGCTCGGCCTGAGAGCCGAGGCCCCCGGCGGCGCTCCCAGGTCAATCACGAAGGCCGACAGCCACGGGGGCACGCCCTCTACGCCCGGTACGAGCCGGCTCTTGTGGTAGAACTCGGCGGGGTCGCTGGCCGTGCGGAAGTGCACCGACGCGTTGAAGATGTCGTAGTAGCCCACGTCTTCGCGGAAGCGGGCAGTGGGGCTGGCAGCCTCCTTGCTAGGATAGCGCACGGCCGTAGTAAGGCCCGTCATCAGCTCTACACCTGGGTGCTGGGCCAGCCACTGCCGAATGCGGTACACATTGGGGTGCGACTCAAAGGTTTCCTCGGGGTAGGTTTCGTCCAGGGAGGTTTCAGGCCAGAGGACGAGCTTGGTTTGCGGGGTAAGGTTTTGCTCCGTGAGGGTGAGCATGCGGGCTAGCTGCTCGGCGTGCGGAATAAAGCGAGAGCCTCCCTCAAACTTCTCCTCAAACGGGTCCACGTTGGGTTGAATCACCAGCACTTCGGCTGCGGGGCCTTTCTCCTGATAGGTGCGGCCAATGACCAAGGAAATAGTTATTGGTACTGCCGTAGCAAGTACCGGCGCTACCCACCGGAAACGGCCCTGCCCAAACGACCAGGGCGCTACTCCCTGGCGACCAAACCACGCCCTAAAAACCAACAGGTTGACCATCCACATCCAGAGTGAGCCGCCCAGAAAGCCGGTGTACTCGTACCACTGCACCAAGTAGTTAGCCTGCGCAAAGCCGTTGCCTAGCGTTAGCCAGGGCCAGGTGAGAAACCAGTGCAAGTGCAGCTGCTCAAAGGCAAGCCAGTAGATAGGTAGGGAAAGGTAGCCGAGCTTCGGTCCGAAACGCTTTTTTGTGTGGTAGAAGGCCGTAAGCGGCAAGCTCATCAGCAGGGCATTGCAAACCACTGCCGTGATGCCCCCGCCTAGCGTGCTGTAGCTTACCCAATAGGTAGTAAAGGCGTTCCAGAGCACTAGTAGCAGGTATCCATAGCGCCATACTTTCCAGCCGCTGGCCCCACGCTCCGTGAGTACCTGCTCCATGCGCAGGTAGGGCACCCAGGCTACCAGTAACACCACAGCCAGGGCGGCGGGGTGTACGGGCCAGCCAAGCCACAGCAAGAAGGCTCCCAGCAGCGCCAGCAAAGTAGGGAGCCAGGAAGCCAAGCGGGTAGGCGTGTATTCGGCCCCGCCGGCTACAAAGGGGGCAGGAGCAGCAGATTTAGTCAGCACGATGTTCGTCGGTATAGCGGTCTTCTTTGGTGCGCTCCTCCTTCTGGCCTTGCACCACCAATACAATCTCTCCCTTAATGGCTTGACGCCCCGCAAAGTTCGCGGCCAACTCGGCAAGCGGTGCCGTCACGGTTTCCTCAAACAGCTTGGTCAGCTCCCGGCTCACGGAAGCGGGCCGCTCGGGTCCCAGCACCTCGGCCAGTTGCTCCAGGGTTTTTACAATGCGGTGGGGCGACTCGTAGAAAATCATGGTGCGGGTTTCCGCCGCCAGTTCTTTCAGGCGCGTTTGGCGGCCCTTCTTCACCGGCAGAAACCCCTCAAACGTAAACCGCTCGGCCCCGAAGCCCGACTTCAGCAAGGCCGGAACCAGGGCCGTGGCCCCTGGTAGGCACTCTACCTTTAAGCCCCGGGCCAGGCATTCGCGCACCAGCAGAAAGCCTGGGTCCGAAATGCCTGGCGTACCAGCATCAGATACCAAGGCCATGGTTTCACCTTTCTCCAAGCGCTCCAAGAGGCGCTGCACTTGCTGGTGCTCGTTGTGGAGGTGGTAGCTGAGCATGGGCTTCTTGATATTCAGATGCTGCAAAAGGCGCCCACTGGTGCGGGTGTCTTCGGCTAGCACCGTGTCTACCTCGCCCAGCACCCGAATGGCGCGCAGGGTAATATCCTCCAGGTTGCCGATGGGCGTGGGCACGAGGTATAGCAGCGTAGGAGCAACAGTTGTCATAGGCAACAAAGGTAACGCGCTTTGGCCCTCCTGGTTTGGCTGAGTCTACGCCTCCACTACTGCCCCGTCGTACTCAGCGGCGAGTTGGTCGATGGCGGCGGCCAGCTGCCGGTCTTTATCCGTCACTACGTAGCCGGCAGAGTGGGTGCGCAGGCGGAAGCTCACCACGTTGTACTCATTGCTCCACCACGGATGATGGTCTTGGTACTCCGCTTCCTCCGCTACATCAGACATAAAGCTGAAGGCCACTCTAAAATCCTTGAAGCGGAAGCTGCGAGTCAGCGCGTTGTCGTGTTCGGGCCACATAAGCAAGTAGGTAAAAGGGCGAAAAGCAAATAGACTGTTTTGGGTGAGCTACTACTGGCCGTAAAATAGCCGATGCTCATAGTAGGCCAATTACGTTGTCGGCTCTGTGTGCTGCTTACCTTAACCGCTCGCGCACCTCCATCAGTGCGAAGCCTAGTAAGTTAAGCCCAGGCTACTTGGCCGGAGTGCTGGCGTTGGGGTGGTCTGGTGCCAAGCCGCTGCCCCAGATAACATCAACTGGGCTGGCTTCTACCAATACCCGTGTGCCGCTGGCCCGCAAGTATTCTTGGAGAAGATGCTGCTGACTAAACTTAGCCTCATTGCCTCTGACCACAGTAGCAAAACGCACTGTTTCCCAGCGTGCTTCATCGAAGTTCCGCACTAGGCGACCCAACTTTTTCGCCTGTATTTGGGTGAGTGGAGGCCAAAATAGCAGCGCGAGTAGCTTCGTCACCAAAAAACCGAGCTTTCTCGGCCATCATGTACTGCTCGGTAGTTGCGTACGAGATTCCGTCGAGGGCAAAGGGCGCAGGGTACCATTGGCTGAAAACTTCCCTACCTACCGGCCGGCCTGGCTGAGCAGTATGGCCCCAGAAAAATAAGTATTTGGGTGCTGCGCCGGCGTCAAGATACTGGCGAAGCGCTTCCACTGAGCGGATTGGAGGTAGTGGGATGGTGGACATAGCCGAGGCAGGGCGGCAATTTTACACGTGCGCTTGCCTACCCCAAACCTAAACCCAAATCCGTAAACCGGAGTACAACCCTTACACTCTCTCCCAACCAGAAACCGACAATTCCCATGGCAACTGACCCTCATAACCGCCCCGTGCGCGTCATCAATGATGACACGACGGACGAAGAACTGGCCGCTGGACATATCATTCCGGGTGCTGATCCACCCAAGAACGAAGCTGCCCGTGGTGGCTTTGGCAACCGCGAAGGCAAAGAAGGCTATGGTACTGACAGTGGCGTTGGAATGACAGCCACCTCGATGAACCGCGACGCCGACCGCATCGAGCCGCCTCAAGATAACATGCGCAATAGCGCCGAGGGCCGCCCGGACCGCGAAAACCAGGACTTGCCCGACGACCAGGACCCCGAACTGGAAACGCGCCGCCCCGTGGATGAGTTGGACGCTGATGATGCCCGCTCCGGCCGCGACGAAATGGAAGACCCCGACTCTCGCGTGGGTATGGACCAGATGGAAACCATCCAGCCCAACAACGACGAACTAGCCCGCCAGGCACCAATGCCGACCTGACTGACCCCAACGCCGACGAAAGTGGCATCCAGATATAGCTGCTAGGGTTCCTAGCCAGCCGTTCTGCTCTGCATTCTTACCGAAAACAAACGCTTAACCCCTTACTGCCATGCCGTACAAAAGCAATAATACCAACCAGCAGTCCAAGGAAAACCACGGTAGCCCCACCCAATCGGAGCAGCCGAAAGCTGCGGGCAACATGCCCGTAAACGACCTAGACCCGCAAACGGAGGACCGCTTAGAACAAGAAGCGCTAGACGCTGGCCTGCGCCATCCTAACCGTAATCTCGATAAGCCGGACCTCGACAAGCCCGCTTATAGCTAATAAGTAGCATAAGGCTTAGCTGATTGACCAGGGCATGGATTCTGGTGAAGTGGCGGCCATTTCCCACCCTTACCTCCAAGAATCATGGCTAAAGAAGGAAACCAAATCAGCTCGCAGTCGGCTAAGCATCAAGGCTCACCGTCTTCTGGCGGGCAGTCGAAAGCTGAGTCGCTGCCCGTGAATGAGCGTAGCGAATCGGAAGAGCAGAAGCTGCAAGACGATGCCGCAGACGCACCGCAAACGCACCCCAACCGGGGCGGTAGCAAATCAGACTCTGGAAAAGGAAGCTATAGCTAGTCGTCCTTGCCCGTATAAAAAAGCACCGGCCACCGTCGGTGCTTTTTTGTTGATTTCTCCGCCGAATAACCTGCTCCCTACGCCATGGCTCGCTACGTCACTACCGACCTGCACGGTTGTCTCCACTCGTTTCGGCACTTAGTCGAAGAAAAGCTGAAACTGCGCCCCCAAGACCAGCTTTATGTGCTGGGCGACTACGTAAACAAAGGCCCCGACAGTTGCGGTGTACTCGACTACCTGATGCAGCTGCCTGAGCGCGGCTACCAGGTAGTGTGTCTGCGCGGCAACCACGACCAAGAGCTGCTTGATGCGGCTCATGGCCACCAGCATCTGCTGTGGGCTTCCGCCCACGACCGACAGCTTACGCTCGACAGTTTTGGGGTAGCGGCGGCGGCGGCTATTCCGGAATCCTACTTGCGCTGGCTTAATAACCTGCCCTATCAGTACGAACTGCCAGATTTTGTTTTGGTGCACGCGGGCTTCAACTTCCGCTTGCCGCCCGCAGAAATGCGCCAGGACTGGCATACTATGCTCAATACCAAACAGTTTGTGTTTGATGCTTCTCGCCTAGGTGGCAAGCGCCTACTGCACGGGCACGTGCCTAACCCCACCGCTAGTGTACAGCAGCAGGTAAAGCACCAGTCCCAGGCCATTGGTTTGGATACAGGCTGCGTGTACCGCCACAACGAAGAACTACGGCACCTAGCAGCGCTAGAACTCGACGCGTTTCACCTGACGCTACAGCCCAACATAGAACCAGAGTACTCCATTACTCACCGCGGGTAGTTGTACCTAATTGGTTAATGCGTCGGTTTGCAGGATGCGGCGGGCGGCTTGCTGGTACGGGTTGGTGGCTTCGGCGGCTACGGTTTCCAGGGTAGTGCGGGCCAGCTCTGGCTGCTGGGTGCGCCAGTAGGCCATACCTAAGTGGTAGCGCGCCTTGGCGGCCAAGCCCGAATTGGGCTGCTGAGCCACGCGCCGGAGAAGAGCCTGGGCTTCTTCGTGCCGTTCGGCATCCTGCTGGCTCAGCAAAAAGATGCCACTGTAGTACAGCAACGTATCCTGACCTAGGGCACTGTTGGGTACGCGTTGTAACGAGTTGAGGGCCTGTGGGTAATGTCCTTCGCGGTAGTATTGCATGGCCTCTACCAGCAGCGGACGGTTAGAGCCTAGCGCCGTTTGGGGTAAGCCAGCATCGGGCACGTAGTAATTGGTCCAGTCGGTGGCTTGCGAAGAGGAAGGACGCAGCACCAGCCACACTACTACCAGTACGCCCGCAGCAATAGCCGCTACCAACCCCCACCGAACCTGCTTGCGTCGCTCCTGCTGCTCCATGCGCTGCAATGCTCGGTGGCGCTGGTCGAGGCGGCGGTCAATAGCTTCTAGGCGCATGCGCAGCGTCTCATGCCCGGCTACCCAACGAAGGTCGGCGGTAAGCTGCTGGTAGGTTTGGTAGGCGTGGTTGAGAGCCGCATCCTGCTCTAGGCGCCGTTCAAAATCTTCCTGCTCAGCAACGGTCATCTGCCATCCGAAAAGCGTTCTAGCTCTTCCAAGTAGGGGTGCAAGTCGGGGGCGGGCGGCATCATGGGAGGAACCAGAGAAAAAGCGAAGAAGGCCTAAGCAGGACCAGCGTGAATTGATATAAATGCGGGACGAAGCTACGTAGAAGCAGTTAGCCAGCGGCTACTACCCAGCCGCTTCGGCGCGGCGGCGCAACTCGTAGAGACTCCGAACACAACCGGCCTTTTGCATGCGGGCTACGTTAGCATTGGCGAAGCCCATCTTGCCAGCTACCTTCTCGAAGTTGTAACCGCGGAAGTAAAAGTACACCAGCACTTTCTGGCAGTCGGCGGAAAGCTGCCGAAACAAGCCCAGCAAATGCTGACGGCGCCCCGCCTCGGCTACGGGTAGCACCATAGCCGCCTGTCCTGCTCGTAGCCGCTCGTCGGCCATACCATATACAAAGGCCCGTAAATCGGGCGGGAGCTTGGTAAGGCGGCCATCCGACACTTGGTCGTAGAAGTCTACCAGCACAGCCCGCAGCAGTTCGTGGGCCTGCGCAAGCTCTAGGGTATGCTGGCGGCGCACCCAACGCGCAAATAAGTCGCGGTTCTCCTCGTAGAACTTCATCAGGAAGGACTGGTTACCGACTCGGAGACTAGTTAAAACTTCGGCGAGCTGCTGGGGCGTATTCATACGGGCAAGATACGAGGGAACCGGCTGAACGACCATCGATTTAGAGCAAACGATCATCTTTCTACCTGCCTATCAGAACGGAATAGTCCGATAACTTTCGTGCTGACTGGGCGCCACTACCGTTTTGTATCGCAAGTCAGGCATACTGCTAGCAGCTTTCTGCTAGTGCGCCCCAGCGGCCGCACACCAGGACTATCAGCTTGCATCTTTACTCTGCCCAAAGCAACTCCTGAGTACTAGTCATAATAAAAAAGCAGGCTACCCAACCCGTGGGTAGCCTGCTGTAGGGCAGCTAAGTTGTTTTATTTAGTGAAGCGCCGGGTAATAGTTTGTTGATCTTTCGTGTTGACTTCCAGCAGGTACATGCCCTGGGGCAGAGTAGTAGCCTCCGCCGTGCCACGGTCGAAAGCGCCGCTGCTGATCGTGCGGCCACGCATGTCGAGGATGCGGTACTGGCTGCCTATTAAGTTGAGTTGGCTACCTGCCAAGTGTACCTGATCAACCACCGGATTGGGGTAGAGCAAAGCGTCATTGGCCGTAAGCTTGGCGGGCGCCGATGCGGCCAGGGTGGTGCGGGTGGCAGTGGCTACCTTCGTGATGCGCACCCAATTGATGTTCCAGCCGCCCGTTTGGGCATACACGCCAAAGTTGTACGTACCCGCGTTAACGGTCACGGTTCTGGAAACTGTGGTCCAGGTTTGCCAGCCGCCGGTAGCAGGAATGGTTGTGCTGCCCAACTGAATGGCCCCTGCGTTCAAGTCTGATGATACTGTACCGCCCGAGGGGCTGGCCACGCGGTACTCGATGGTGTAGGAACCGGTAGTAGGGAAGTTGATGCCGTTGAATACCAAGTAGTCGCCGGCGTCTACGTAGCCCATATCCTGGCCGCCGCCGGTATCGGAGGTGGTTTCTACCGTCATGCCGCTGTTTACGTTAGCATTTTCAGCTTGCAACAGCACGCTAAAGGCGGCCGCGGCAGTGCGCACGCGCAGGGAGGTAGCCTTGTCGTTCCAGTTGCTGGTGTTCAACGCATTGTTTACAAGGCAAGCGTTGCCGGCACTCCCTATCGTGAGCGAGGCGCCGCTGAAGTTATCGTTTTCATAGAGCACCACTTCATAGCCACTGTTTACTCGCAGCGAGGAAACATCATTGTCGAGAATACCACGGCTTTGCAGGGAGGCCAGGGTATAGTCGCCGGTGGGTAAGGCCACAGCGGTGCCGGTGTAGTTGCAGTCCTTATACAGTGTAGCCACGCCAGAAGCGGCTGGGGGCGTGGTGCCCGCATAGCCGCCGAAGGTAGCCACCACCTTGGTTGGCTGGGGCGTGTGCAGCGTGGCCGACTGGTCGTTCACGTCGTCGTAGGCGAAGCCGTAGCTGAGGTTGTCTACGCTGATGCCGGGTAAGTGCCAGAAGCGGGCGTAGTAGTTGGCGGGTGCCGCTTGGTAGTACCGGGTGGCGTCGTACCAGTTTTGCTGGCCGGGACTGGCAGTAGTCACGTCCACCACGTGGCGGTTGATGGCGGCGGTCATTTGGGCCTGAACCACTAAGTCGCAGTCACCGTCGCCCACACGGTTGTCGAGCAGGCCCTTGCCTTCAAAGGCCATTTGCGTGGTAGGGCGGCCGTTGATGATGCCCGTGCGGCCGGTAAAAGCACCCGATTGGCCCACCACCGTTAGCCGGTCGTTGGCATCTACGCGGCCCTTAAATACACCCGCGTTGCCGGCGTAGAAGATGAGGTCCGTGGTCTTGTACTTGTTCCAAATGGCGTCAATGTAGCTCTTGAAATAGTTGCCGTATGGGCCGGGCGTGGTACCGTTGGTGCCATCGGCAAAGGCAGCTGTTTTGGAGGGGAACGTGATTTCGCCCGTGCTGCTGTTTACCGTGCCCTGAAACTCAGTGGGTACGTTAGCTTTGTAAGCGGCCACAATGTCGGCGTGGTTTTTCAGTTCGCCGGTGCGTTTCTGGTAGCCATTGCCGAATAGCTCCAGGCCCATGGGGTACTTGTAAGAGTCGACGCGGGTAGTGTTGCCGTAGAAGCCGGTGGCGTTGTTGGTCAGCTCCACAAATTCGTAGAGGATGCCGCGGTTCGGGTCGTTGGGATTCTGAGCGTTGGGTGCCGCGTAGCCTGAGGGCGAGCCAGATGCACCAAAGAAGTAGAAGTACAACTGCTGGCCCTGAGAGATGAACACCCGGCACCCCGCAATGTAGGGCAGGGTAAACGTCTTGTTCGGAATGTCGCTCAGGCGGGTAAAGCAGGCCGCATAGCGCGAGTTGGCCCCGGGTCCGGTGTTGCCGTTGTACGTAGGCCCCAGCACCGTGTTGTACGACGAAGACATGGGCGTAACGGCTCCGGTTTGGGCGTTAATCCACACGTGGTTGCCAGTAGGGTCAATACCCACAATAGCTACAAAGAGTGTGTTATCGGCGTAGGGCGAGTTGTTGGCAATGGTGAACGGAATACTGCCCTGAGCCCAACTGCTTAAGGGCAGTAGCACTCCAACTAACAGCGCAAGCAGTGAAAGAAGAGTAAGTTTTTTCATGGGTAAATTGGTTGTGGTGGGAATGGATTGGACAGGCCCACTGACGAGCACCTACCGAGGTAGCAGCCAGCAGGAATAGCAGAACTGAAAGCGGAGCAAGGGAAGAATGAGCTGAGCAAGACGCGCAGAGCCGCCGGGGCGGACTGCCCAACCAATGGGGCTACCTACTGGCAGCCAGTGGATTGGACTGGGGAAATGTAAGTGGGTTTTAGAGAGAAGAAAAGGCCTCTACCAGTGGCTCTCGCCTGCTGTGTATGCGGCCCAATCACCTAGCCCACAACCGGGCGAGAGGTAGCACACATGTAGCCGCGGGCCGGGAGATACTCTTTGTAATAAGCGGTGTTGCAGCACATGCGGTTAGGCCACACGCCGCCGCTGGCTACATCGCCAGTGCATGCCCAAATTTTGTAACAGGTTTTTTGTGAGTTGCTACCTCCACACTAGGGGCTTGGTGAAGGTAGTAGCTGGCTTCAATCAGCTAACCACATTATCCTCATCACCTCATCACCTTTTACGCTTACCTTTGGCAGCATGGAAACGCAAGCCACCACCCTCGCCCACGACACCGCCATCTTCAACCTGATTGAGAAGGAGAAAGAGCGCCAAACGCACGGTATTGAACTCATTGCCTCCGAAAACTACGTGTCGGAGCAAGTGATGCGGGCCCAGGCTCCATCCTTACCAACAAATACGCCGAGGGCCTGCCCGGCAAACGCTACTACGGTGGCTGCGAAATTGTAGACCAGATTGAGCAGCTGGCTATTGACCGCGCCAAAGAACTGTTTGGCGTAGAGTGGGTAAACGTACAGCCGCACTCCGGTGCCCAGGCCAACGCGGCCGTAATGCTGGCCGTGCTTAACCCCGGCGACAAGATTCTAGGTTTCGACCTTTCGCACGGCGGCCACCTGACCCACGGCTCGCCCGTGAACTTCTCGGGCAAGCTGTATAAGCCGTCGTTCTACGGAGTGGAGGCCGAAACGGGCCTCATCGACTGGGAGAAAGTAAAGGAGACCGCCCGCCGCGAGCAGCCCAAGCTCATCATTTGTGGCGCCTCGGCCTACTCGCGCGACTGGAACTACCAGGCCCTGCGTGAAGCAGCCGACGAAGTAGGCGCTCTGCTGCTAGCCGACATTTCGCACCCCAGTGGCCTCATTGCTAAAGGCCTGTTGAACAATCCGTTCGACCACTGCCACATTGTAACCACCACTACCCACAAGACGTTGCGCGGTCCTCGTGGCGGCCTCATTCTGCTGGGCAAGGACTTCGAGAACCCCTTCGGCCTGAAAACGCCCAAGGGTGAAATTCGGATGATGAGCAGCCTGCTCGACGGGGCAGTGTTCCCCGGTACCCAGGGCGGCCCTCTAGAGCACGTGATTGGCGCCAAGGCCGTTGCCTTTGGAGAAGCCCTGAGCGACGCCTACACCGACTACACCCATCAGATCATCAAGAATGCCCAGGCCTTGGCCAACGGCTTCGTGGAGCGCGGCTATCAGATTATTTCCGGCGGCACGGATAACCACTTGATGCTGATTGACCTGCGTAGCAAGGGCCTCACCGGAAAGCTGGCCGAGAACACCCTCATCAAGGCCGACATCACCATCAATAAGAACATGGTGCCCTTCGACGACAAGTCGCCCTTCGTGACCAGCGGCATGCGCATTGGCTCAGCTGCCGTTACCACGCGCGGCCTAAAGGAGCCCGACATGGCGCGCATCGTTGACTTCATCGACGAGGTGCTCACCCATAACGCCGATGATGCCCGCATCAGCCGGGTGCGGGGTGAAATCAACGAGTGGATGCAGCAGTACCCACTATTTGCTTAACTAAGTGAATGCCTGCGTAGTTAGGTAAAGAACAAAACGAAAACCGGTCCGACAGCATCCTGTTGAGGCTGGTTTTCGTTTGTCTTTTTGCTCCGCCACCAGTTTATCATTCGCTCATACCCTCATTGCCCCCTTCTGTGGACCCAACTCAACCCGCGCTGGGCGACCAGCACGAAATGTCTTTTATCGACCACCTGGAGGCCCTGCGTTGGCACATCATCCGGGCGGCAATTGCGGTGGTAGCATTTGCTACCGTTGCTTTTTTTTCCAAGGACTTTCTCTTTCACGACTTGATTCTGGGGCCTTCCCGCGCCGACTTCTGGACCTACCGGATGTTCTGCCGGTTTGGTGCCTGGATTGGTGCCCCCGACCTGTGCATTGATAAGATCGGCTTTGTGATTCAAAACCGTGAGATGAGCGGGCAGCTCACCATGCACATTAGCACTAGCTTCATTGTAGGATTAGTGCTGGGCTTCCCCTACCTATTCTGGGAGCTGTGGCGCTTCATCAAGCCGGGTTTGTACCCGCACGAGCGCCAAAATTCCCAAGGAGCGGTGTTCTTCGTGTCGGTGCTGTTTGCCATGGGCCTGTTGTTTGGGTACTACATTGCCGCCCCCATGAGCATCAACTTCCTGGCTGGCTACGTGGTGGACCCTACTATCGAAAACCAGATTGACATGCAGAGCTACCTGAGTACGCTCACCACCATGTCGCTGTCCTGCGCTTTCGTATTTGAGCTGCCCATGATTGTGTTCTTCCTGGCCAAGGCGGGGCTGATTACCCCCGAGATTATGCGCGTTTACCGCAAGCACGCCATTGTGGTAATTCTGGTGTTGGCGGCCATCATCACCCCCCCCGATGTATCGGCGCAGATTATCGTGACCATCCCCATCTTGCTGCTGTACGAGCTTAGCATCAACATTGCCCGGGTGGTAGGCCGCAACCGAACGGCTTCTCTCAACGCCCAACTAGCTGAAAACAAAGGTATCGCGTAGCGCTTCCGAGAACAGTAAGAAAGCAGGGTGCTGCTGTGTAGGTTATCCGAACACGGCAGCACCTTTTTCTTTGGTTACTGCCTACTTTTGACCAGCTAGGTAGTAGCTTGTGCTACCTCACCGTTCTACTATCTTCATTAGCTTTCCATGAGACTTGCTATTGGCTCCGACCACGCTGGCTTCGACCTCAAACAACAACTAGTTCAGTGGCTGCAGGATGCAGGCCATGAAGTGCAGGACTTCGGTACCCATTCCGATGCTTCCGTTGATTACCCCGACTATGTGCATCCCCTGGCCCTGGCCGTGGAGCGTGGCCAATACGAGCTGGGTATTCTGCTGTGCGGTTCGGCTAATGGTGTGTGCATCACGGCCAACAAGCACCAGGGGGTCCGGGCGGGCCTTGCCTGGACTCCGGAGGTAGCTACTCTCATTCGCCAGCATAATAACGCCAATATTGTGTGCGTTCCGGCCCGTTTCGTGAGCGAAGAAACAGCTCGTGCCATTCTCACAGAGTTCCTAACTACTGCCTTCGAGGGTGGCCGTCACCAAACCCGAATTGACAAGATTAGCTGCTAAGTATGCCTAACGTTGCCACTGACGCAGCAATGGCCTAGTTACAGAACCACCCCCGTTCCCGCAGCTTGCGGGAGCGGGGGTGGTTCGTTTTATGTCAGCACCACAAGGCGGCGGAATGGGCTAGCAAGGCACTTTTGCTGGCATACAGCAAGCCTTACTTGTTGGCTGCTAAGCGGTACACTCCTGGCGTGCTAGTTGGCTGGTAACGACCGAAGATAGCCGGAATCTTATAGCGCAACTCCGGTAGTAGGCCCGCCTGGTCAATGATGTATTGGGGGGGGCGGGGCTCAAAATTCTGCGCTAGCCGGAATACCGCATTATACTCCCGCAAGTGGCCAAAATCGACTTGGGCAAGCTGCCAATCGAGGTAGGGAGTAACCAACTGATTTTGCACGTAGGGGCGCTGATCGGGACCAAGTACGAGCAGTTGCTGGCCCTGTAGAAAGGCGTAGCGTGGGTGGGGCTGCATAGCATAGTGGCTCTCCGCTGGGATGCGCAGCACTTGTTCCAGATGCAGTACTGCCCGGTAGCGCACAACTACCACCGCTCCAATAACCAGAAGGAGGAGCAGCTCTGGTATCCAGGAGCGCCGCACTTTCTGCCACAGGAACAGGCTGTAATAGGTGAGGGGAGGTAGGATAAGTACCAAGGTGCCCGTGGCCATACCCTTGCCGGCGGCGGCAATGCCTATGGTTACCACCAGCCAAATCAACATCATCTGTTGAAATTTGATCTGGAATACCAGCCCCAAAGAAGTAGTGAAGCTGCGCCCAATGCCCAGCAGCAGCAATAAGGCGGGCAGAATGAGCAGGCGCAGCAGCACCCACAGCGGTAGGCCGTCTTTTTCGCTCACCAACCCCTGCAAAGTGGGCTGCAAATGAAACTGCGCGAATTCCGGTAAGGACTCCGCGTATAGAAAGAAGGTAGCTGCTACGGCGTAAGGAAACAGGAAGCCGCACAGCAGTAGTAAAAAGCTGCGGAAGGTATTAGCAGCAAAGATGATAACGGCAAATAAGCCTACCAGCAGAAACAAGGCCAGCGGTAGGTAGCACAAGGCCGCCACCCCTATCAAAAATCCCGCTCGGAACAGGCGCCGGTTGTCGTAGCCTTCGCGCGAAGTAGGAAGCAGGGCGCTGAGAGCAGCAATGAGAAAGGTGTGCCCCAGGAGAAGGGGTGAAAGCGTGTCCAGCTCCGCCGTAATGCTGCCCAGCAGCAAGTAAGTGAGGGCACCCACGTAGCCTCGCTCCGGGTGCACATCGGCCCGGTTCAGAACGAAGTTGAAGCGCAGCGCTTGAAAGACGAGTAGGGCCAACGCCAAAACTCGGTACAGCCACAGCGGGCGTTGGCCCACCAAATCAAGCAGCCCAAACAGGCCCGCCGCCAGCGGAGCGGTGCTGTCGTACAGGTCGTGGTAGAGCCGGGCACCCTCGTGCAGCCGTTCGCCAATCAGCAGCGCCCGCAGTTCGGCGGGGGTGAGCGGAATGCCCAGCCACAGCAAGGGTAGCCGCAAGGCCAGCACTAGCAAGAGCAGACCAAACAGCCGCGTGGGCAGAGAGCTTTTAAAAAATTGAAGCAAGAGCGGAAAGAAGTGACGAGAGGTGGTACTAGGGAGAACAAAGGTACAGAGTCCCGGTGTTGGCCCTAGTGCTGCCGGCCCGGCTTTAGCTTCGCGGGGCCCTCTCCTCTTACCTTATTACCCAATTACTTAATACACCTCCCTATCTTTGCGGATTCTTATGGAAAGCAAACGACAACAAAAAGTTGCCAGCCTACTTCAACAGGAACTGGCTACCGTATTTCAGCGTGATCTGCCCCACTTGTTTACGGGCATGGCACCCGGCATCAACCTGGTGCGGGTATCACCCGACTTGGGCGTGGCCCGCGTGTACTTGAGCCTGCTGCTGACGGGTAGCAGCGAGGATCTGCTGGCCCTGGTGCAGGACAACCTGAAGATCATTCGGCAGGCCCTGGCTAAGCGCGTGCGTCAGCAGCTTCGTATTGTGCCCGACCTGGTGTTCTTTGTGGACGACTCGGCCGCCTACGCTGCACACATGGACAAAGTGTTTGGCGACCTGCACATTCCGCCGGCTACGGCTGCCGACGATGACGCCGCTACTGGCCCCGACGCCCCGAAACGCCCTAAACTCTTCGCCGACGAAGACGAGTAACCAGCGGGGTAGTGAATCTGCGGTTTAGTGAGTTCTTGGCTACTAGTGCATGCCTGCGCTAGGGCCAGCTCATCAAATCACCAACTCACTACATCACCAGCTCACTAAAAAGCACAGTTCCCTTGTATTACGACCCGATTAAGAAGTCGCTCGGCGAAGTTTTCAACCGCACGCCATTGCTGCGTCGCCTTTTTTATCACCTGCTTGATTTGCTGTTGCTGCGCACGTGGCACGTGCACCGTGAGCTGCGCCAGTGGTCCAAGGGACGCACCACCGAGGCCCTCAATATTCTAGACGCCGGCTCAGGCTACGGCCAATACACCTACTGGCTGTCGGGCTTGAGCCGTAAGTGGCAGATTCTGGCCGTAGATGTGAAAGATGAACAGGTGGCTGACTCCAACCGCTTCTTCCGGGAAATTGGGCGCACCAATGCGCAGTTTGCCGTGCAAGACCTCGTCCTGTATCAGCAGCCCAATACGTTTGACCTAGCCTTGTCGGTGGACGTGATGGAGCACATTCTGGAAGATGTGGAGGTGTTCCGTAACATCCACGCTTCCCTGAAAGACGGTGGGATGCTGCTCATCTCCACCCCTTCTGACCAGGGTGGCTCCGACGTGCATGCCGACGGCGAAACGTCCTTTATTGAGGAGCACGTACGTGACGGCTACAACATCCACGAGATTCAGCAGAAGCTGCGCACCGCCGGTTTTGAGCGCATCGAAGCCCGCTACAGCTACGGCGAGCCGGGGCAGATATCGTGGCGCCTAAGCATGAAATACCCTATTCTTATGCTGGGCAAGTCGAAGCTGTTCTTCCTGCTGCTACCATTTTATTACCTCGTGACGTTTCCGTTCTGCCTCATTCTGAACTGGTTTGACGCGAACGTGAAGCACGATTCTGGTACGGGCCTCATTGTCAAAGCCTGGAAATAGACCTTTTTCGCGTAGTGGCGTATCTTGCTCCGGCGTACCCCTTACGCAGTAACTATATCTCGCCTCTCCACTAGCTCGCCCGCGCCCCGCACGTGAACGTACCCTTGCTCATTGCTCGGCGCTATTTTCTCTCGAAGAAGAAGCGCAACATTATCAGCATCATCTCCAATATCTCCATGATTGGCGTGGCGGTGGGTACGATGGCGCTGATTATCGTGCTGTCCGTGTTTAACGGTCTGGAAGACCTAGTGCGCAGCCTCTACGGCAAGTCTGACCCAGACTTAGTTGTTACTGCCGTGCAGGGTAAGTCATTTGAGCTGCAAGCCCCCCTTCTTGCGCGCCTAACCAAAACTCCCGGGGTGGCGCTGGTTACGCAAGTCATCGAGGACAACGCCTTGCTTCAGCACCGCGACCGGCAGATGGTAGTGAAAATGAAGGGGGTATCGGATAACTACTACGCCCAGAGCGACATTGATTCTTCAATAGTAGATGGTAGCCACCGCCTGCGCCGCAACGGCACCGACTATGCCTTGTAGGGGCCGGGGTGCAGCACGAGCTGGGCATTACCCTCGATAACCGCTTTGCGCCTCTGCGGCTGCTGTACCCGCGCAATATCCAGAAGAAAACCCTGTCCTTTAACCCCGAAACGGCTTTCAACGAGCAAAGCATTCTGGCTGGTGGGGTGTTTCTAATTGAGCAGCACATCGACGACAGTTACGTGTTTGTGCCGCTGGATTTTGCTGAAAATCTCCTGCATTACGGCAACCGTCGCACGGCTTTGGAGGTGAAAGTGCGTGAGGGCTACGATATCAGTTCCGTCAAGAATAAGCTGCATCAAGTACTCGGGAAAAGCTTCAAAGTGCTGGATTCCGACGAGCAGCACGTGAGCTTATTCAAGGCCATTGAGGTAGAAAAGATGTTTGTCTTCATCACGTTCGCCTTCATTCTGCTTATTGCTAGCATCAATATCTTCTTCTCCCTGTCCATGCTGGTGATTGATAAGAAGAAGGACGTAGCCGTGCTCATGGCTATGGGAGCCAGTTCTCGCAACGTGCGCAACATTTTCTTGTTTGAAGGGGCTATTGTCGCCTTAGTCGGTGCTTTCACCGGCCTCGTGCTAGGGGTGAGTTTGTGCTGGGCTCAGCAGACCTTTGGCTTGGTGAGTATGGGTATGGCTACTAGTGTAGTCGACTCGTATCCCGTAAAAATGAAATTCTCTGACATTATGCTCACTAGCGTAGCCATCATTGTCATCACTATTTCCGTGTCTATTCGGCCTGCTCTCAACGCCTCCCAATTGGATGTGCGCGAGAACCTATAGTGCAAGTAGCTTGCTAACTGAACAATACGAGTGCCAAAGCCTCGGCCGCAAGTTCAAGGCCGCTAAGCTGAAATAGTACTTCTTCAATACCAGGCGGGTTAATAGTAACCGGTAATGTTGCCGTATGGCCTTGCCATGCTCTGTATTCATCTACCTCAAGCAGGTGTTCAGCATAGGTAAAGGCAGCTTCGTCTTTATAATGTAATTATTCTTTGAATATTTTTTACTTTTTATGAAAAATTCTGCTAATTAGCAATTATTACTACATTCACATTGCATTACTACTGTCGACTATGAAGGTTTCTACTTCACAGCCATTTCAAATTGTTTATTCGTTACTCGAGCATGAGTATTTAGGATACTTATTCGAATCCTATGTTGTCCAGCGTAACCAACGGGGTCAGCTTACGCTTCAACACCAAACAGTATCTGCCAAAAACGCCGCGGAGTTTGCCGATGGCTTGGATGAAACGGACTTCGAGCTAGTAGCTCTCACCGATCAGATTCAGCAGGATGTGGTGATGAAGGAGTTCTGGCCCAAAAAGATAACGCCAGCCGACTTTTTCCTTAAGATTTACGACGCCGACAAGGGCGACAAAGGCCTGCAAGAAGCCATTTGTACCTACGTGCAGGAGCGCATGGGTCAGATTTTGGACCGGCTGCAAGGCAAGTGCGTGTTCATCATGGGGAAAGACGGTGAACCCACGTGGCGCGAGATGCAGGTAGCACCGGAGCCCGCTTCGGTGCTGTTTCATTTCCGGCGCAACGAGGACAGTACCCATTACTTTCCTACCATTCAGTATCAGGGGCAAAAGCTTGATTTTCAGTACAAGAATGCGGTTATCGTGTGTGAGCGGCCGGCCTGGCTGCTCCTGGGTGATACCCTGCACAACTTCCACAACGACGTGGATGGCAAGAAAATCAAGCCCTTTCTCAACAAGAAGTTTATTGTCATTCCCCGGCAGGTAGAGGATAGCTACTTCCAGCGCTTCGTGGCGCCCCTAGTGGAGTCGTTTGATGTGCACGCCCGCGGATTCGATATTCGCTCGGAGCGTTACGTTGCCCGTCCTCAGCTTACTTTCTCCGATGCGCCTGGCGTAGTAACTACCCCGCGGCCGGCTACGGCTGCCCAAGGCAGGAGGGGTAGTACTGCCGTGGCTACTGCCACCGTTGAGGCACCAGTTTCAGATCATATCCACTTCGACCTAAGCTTCCGCTATGGCGACCACACGGTGCACACCGCCCACGACAAGCGGGTGTGTGTGAAGCTGGAAAAGAAGGAAGACAACTACATCTTTCACCGGCTGATCCGCAACCTCGACCGGGAGCAGGAGATTATTGGGGAGCTGCGCGACCGGGCTTTGGAAGTGCGCAATGGCCGCGCCGTGCTGGAAAAAGCTACCGCTTTTCGCTGGCTCCACAGCCACGCCGATGACCTGACCCGCCTGGGTTTTACAGTGCAGCAAGGTCCCACGTCAGGTAAAGACTACTTTATTGGGGCCGTTACGGTGCAAGTGGGTATTACGGAAACCAACGACTGGTTTGACGTGCACGGCACGGTGTATTTCGGAGAGTTTGAGGTTCCGTTTATTAAGCTGCGCCCTTACATCCTCAACAAGCGCCACGAGTACCGCCTTCCCAACGGGCAAATTGCCATTATTCCGGAAGAGTGGTTTACGCAGTACTTAGAGCTGTTTGCCTTTTCCGAGGAGCACAACCATGCGCTTACTCTGCGCAAGCACCACTTGGCACTGGTATCGGACCTGCAAAACGGCAACCTGGCTACCGTGCTCATGAGCCGCAAGCTGGAGAAGCTCCGGGAGTTTGAAGCCGTGGAAGACCGGCCGCTACCCGCCGCATTCCGGGGTGAGCTGCGGCCCTACCAGAAAGCCGGCTACAACTGGCTGCACTTTGTGCAGGACTATCACTTTGGGGGCTGCCTAGCCGATGACATGGGCCTGGGCAAAACTGTGCAAACCTTGGCCATGCTACTTCACCGCAAGGAAAGTGGTGCTGCCAAAGGCTCAGCCTCTCTGCTGGTTATGCCTACCTCCCTGGTGTACAACTGGATGACGGAGGCGTTTAAGTTTACGCCCACGCTGCGCCTGCTCATCTACACAGGGACCTACCGCGACAAAAACGTGGAGCAGTTTGCCGACTACGACGTGGTGCTGACTTCCTACGGCATTGTGCGCCTAGATGCCGAGCTGCTGAAAACCTACAAGTTCGACTACGTGATCTTAGACGAGTCGCAGGCTATAAAGAACCCAGGCTCTACTACTTCGCAAGCGGTGCGGGGGCTACAGTCCCGTCACCGTCTTATTCTCACGGGTACGCCCGTAGAAAACAGCACCATGGACCTGTGGTCGCAGATGTCCTTTATCAATCCGGGGCTGCTGGGTACCCAGGCATTTTTCCGCAAGGAGTTTCTCAAGCCCATTGAGAAAGGCAAAGACGAAGTAAAAACGCGCCGTCTGCACACGCTCATCAAGCCCTTCATTCTGCGTCGTCACAAGGCCCAGGTAGCCCGCGAACTGCCCGACAAGATTGAGCAGCTAAGCTACTGTCCCATGACCGAGGAGCAGCAGCATTGCTACGAGGAAACGAAGAGCTTCTACCGTAACAAGATCTTACAGAGCATAGAGGAACACGGCACGGCTAGCACCCAGTTCATGCTGCTACAAGGCCTCACGAAGCTACGCCAAATTGCCAACCACCCCCGCATGGCCGACCAGGAGTACGCCCACGAGTCGGGCAAGCTACGGGAGGTAGTGCGCATGATTAAGAACGTAGTATCGGAAGGGCATAAGGTATTGGTGTTTAGTCAGTTTGTAAAGCACCTGGATATTGTGCGGGCCTCGCTGGATGAGCGTCAGATTGAGTACGCCTACCTAGACGGAAACACGCGGGAACGGCACCGGGAAGTAGCCCGCTTTCAAGAAACCGAAGACCTGCGGGTGTTCCTGATTTCGCTGAAGGCTGGGGGCGTAGGCCTCAACCTAACCGCTGCCGACTACGTGTTTATCCTCGACCCGTGGTGGAACCCCGCCGTGGAAGCCCAGGCCATCGACCGTGCCCACCGCATTGGACAGCAGCGCACCGTCTTCACCTACAAGTTCATTACCCAAAATACGGTAGAAGAAAAGATCTTGGCCTTGCAGAACAAGAAAATTCAGCTGGTTACGGACCTGATTACTACCGACGAAGCCATCATTAAAAGCCTCACCAAAGAGGATATTGAAGAACTGCTGGGGTAGGCCATTATCGTTGCAAGTCTATCTTGTAGTAGCTGTTTCCACATAGGTTTATTCAAGGCTCCTAAGCCGGTGGGAGTTGAAGTAAAGGCACATGTGCTGCACTGCGTACTCTGCCGGCACACTCGGTCTGGCGGCAGATTTGGCTCGATCTAGCGAGGCTATTTCACTCAGGTTGTTGTGACCCGAGTGCCGTAGCCTATACTCAGGTCAATTGTGAGTACACCCACTGGTTCATGCCGCAGTAGGCAAGGCCCGGGGTGATGCGTGTGCACCGGCATGACGTGAATAGCAGCTTGACGCGTTCTTTCTCACTATATATCCTTTGTGCCATATGAACTATTCACTCTTGCCGTGTACCACGGCCGTAGCAGGGTTGCTGCTCACTGCCGCGACTAGTGTGCGTGCCCAAGAAGCAGGGTCATCTAGCAGCCGCTTTAGCGTTCAGGCGCACTACGGCGTTAATGGTAATTTCTTCACTTCTTCGCAGGTAAATGAGTCGAGTGGGGAGTATACCCGCACCAACTTCCTGGGTACGGCTGGCGGCGGAGCAGTAGCTACAGGCTTACCCCAGGCAGCTCCGTGGCATTGGAGTACACCCGCAGCGTCAACTCTCGGCTAGTGCATTTCACACAGTTCTTCGGAGTATCGAGTTACGCGGCGGCAACAGACTTCCGAATTCGATACCTCAACAATGCTTTTCAGGTGGTGTATGAGCGACAATTTAGCCGGAACTCCAACTGGAAGTATCACGCCGGGCTGCTCTACATGACTACCGCTTCCCAATCGTTGCGAACGGGGCCTACTATGTACATAAGTGAAATAAACCGCCGCAATAGCTACGCTGAGGAAGCCGGAGTAGTAGCGGGCCTTGAATATTCCCGGCCCATCGATACGCACTTCCGGCTAGGGCTACGGGCACGTGGGTACTATCTGATTTCGGTTACTACCCTTGAGATGTTGACTATTACCCCAACTCTTACCTACAGCTTCTAGGTCGCTTCAACTTACAAGGGCAGTAATAGATGGGCCTATTACACAGCGGCTCTACCGGAAGGCACTATAAGCTTGCCAGTACTAATCCACTAATTGGGAGCTATAGCCAGCTTTGCCAGCATAGCGCTGGTGCAGTTGGCTAGGCGCTTCTCATGATTTCCACGGCTGTGTTATCTGATATAGCGCTGGGCTCGGGCAGTTTTTGTCGAGGTGGCCCAAGGGGGTAGCATTATGCAATCGTTGCTTACAGTCCTTGCCGAAGCGGAGCCCCCGAACAAAGCTTTGGCAGCAGCGGTACTACGTATATGCACCTTATCCTTCGCACCCACGTTGCTGCTACGCCTGCGCAAGTCTGGCAGGGCTTTACCCGGGAGTTATTTCTTGACTTAGCGCCCCCATTCCCACCTTTCCGTTTGCGGCGTTTCGATGGGTGCCACCGCGGCGACGAGGTGCACATTGAATTGGGGGCCGGCCCGTTATGCTACCCCTGGACTTCGCTGATAACTGACCACGGTACCCAGCCCGATGGAACATACTTCTTTGTAGATGAAGGTCAAAAGCTGCCGCCCCCGTTGCGCTTTTGGCGCCACCGCCACCTTATGCAGCCCGCTGCAGGCGGGGGGACTTACATTGTGGAGGACTTGGAATACCGAACGGGACTACGAGCGTTGGATGTGCTGCTATATCCAGCTATGTGGGCCCAGTTTGCGTGGCGCCGTCCCATCTACCGGCGGTGGTTTGGTAAGCCTGGCCAAGTAAGTCCCGCGAAAACTGATCGGTAGGGGCAGCGCGCTTCTTACCTCTCCCGTATAGGTTCGCAGCAAGTAGTGTAGCTTGTCTCTCCTCCCGGTATTGCCCATGCCTATTTCGTTTACTCCTACCCGCCGCGCACAATTGCTTTCCCGCCTGACAATGGTGCTGGTGGGCCTATTGCTGTTTGCTAGCTGCCGCAGTGCTCAGTCTGCCTATCAGTTTCAGCCCCCTGCTTCGTCTCGCCTAGCGCACGTTGGTACGCCTGCTTTGCCTCCGGCAGCGGTGGAAGCTGCAAGCCTACCCGCTCCGGCACCCACGCCGCTCGTGGTGGGGCAGCCTACCTCCCAGGAGTCGCGCAAGCCTCGGCAGGTACATCAGCAATTGCGTAAGGTAGTGGCGCGGGCAGCGGTGCACCAGCGGCTAGTGTCTCTGGTAACCCAGCCGGCGGCGCAGCGGGTGCAGCATGCTGCCGGACCTCGCCACGTTTCTGAAGTGGGATTGGGTACTACCGTGCTGGGCGTGTTGGGACTAGTGGTGCTGCCCATTAGCTTACTGGGGCTGCTGATCTGGGGTGGGCCGGTGTGGCTTATTCTAGCGGGCTTGTCGGCTTTGGCTATCCTGGTTGCCTACCTCGACCCCTTCGGCTAGCCAATAGAAAAGCTTCTTGACAAGACCCAGGAAATCCCGCTTATCCTCAAGCGCTATGGCTACCTTTGTAGTCCATTTTTCTAACGACCTACCTTCATGTCTGCAACCGTCACCCTCAAGCCCGGTAAAGATCAGTCCCTCCGTCGCCTGCACCCGTGGGTGTTTTCGGGCGCTATTGGGCGGATGCAGGGCGAAGTAGTAGAGGGCGAGGTAGTAGCCGTGCAAGCTGCCAACGGTGAGCTGCTGGGAGTGGGCCACTACGCTCCCGGCTCCATTGCCGTGCGCATGCTTGCCTTCGGCCCCGAGGCTCAACTACCGGACGCCGCGTTCTGGGAAGCAAAAATCCGCAATGCCTACCTGCTTCGGGAGGGGCTGGGCCTCACGGGGCAGGGCAACACCAACGTATACCGCTTGGCGCACGCCGAGGGTGATGGTTTGCCCGGTCTGATTATTGACGTGTATGGTGATGTGGCTGTAGTGCAGGCACATAGTGCCGGCATGTACAAAGCCCGTCCGCTTATTGCGCAGGCGTTGCAGGCAGCGGTGCCTGGCTTGCGGGCCATCTACGACAAGAGTGCTGAAACGGTACCGGTAAAAGCCGCTCCTGGAGCTCAAAATGGGTACCTCTTCGGGGAAAGCAACGGCCAAGAGCACATTGTGCACGAGAACGGCCACCCCTTTGCCGTCGATTGGGAAACGGGTCAGAAGACGGGCTTTTTCATCGACCAGCGCGACAACCGGAGCTTGCTGGCCCGCTACGCTCCCGGCCGCCGCGTGCTCAATACATTCTGCTACACGGGCGGCTTCAGCTCCTACGCGCTAGAAGCCGGAGCAGAGCTAGTACACTCGGTCGATTCCAGCAAAAAAGCCATTGAGCTAACGGAGCGTAACGCTGCCCTCACGGGCCTCCAAAACCGGCACGAAGCCTACGCCCAAGATGTATTCACTTTTCTCAAAGACCGCCACAACCAGTACGACCTTATAGTGCTGGACCCGCCGGCCTTTGCCAAGCACCTCTCGGCTCGCCATAACGCCCTGATGGGCTATAAGCGCCTGAATGCGGCTGGTATCCGCCAGATTGCGCCTGGTGGGCTACTGTTCACCTTTAGTTGCTCCCAGGTAGTATCGGCTGAGTTGTTTGAGGGAGCCGTGCTAGCGGCGGCTATTGAAGCGGGGCGCCCTGCCCGCATTCTGCACCGCCTTACCCAGCCAGCCGACCACCCCGTGAGCCTCTTCCACCCCGAAGGTGAATATCTGAAAGGCTTGGTGCTAGCCGTGGAGTAGTACCTGCAAAAACATTTAGTAGTAGCACCTTGTGTAAGAACGCGCTTCGGCGCGTTCTTCGTTATGGGTATTTCTACGTAGAAGCTTCCATTGCCTTTTTCTAGCTCTTCTTTTATCTCGCTTTTGTGGCTCATTCCTCAGCGCGCTCTTCCGCACCCAAGCAACCCGTAGCTATTATTGGGGCCGGTATTGGTGGTATTGCTACGGCAGTGCGGCTAGCGTTGGCAGGGCACCGCGTAACGGTATTTGAAGCCCAGGAATCGTTTGGGGGGAAGATGCACCAGCTAGAGCTGCCCGGCGGGTACCGGTTTGATGGTGGGCCCTCGTTGTTTACGCTGCCCCACTTAGTCGATGAGCTGTTTCAACTAGCTGGCCGCAACCCGCAAGACTACTTCCGCTACCAGCGCCTCGACCCCATCACTCAGTACTTCTTCCCCGATGGTACCCACCTCACAGCCTGGGCCGATGAAGAGCGGTTTGCAGCTGAGGTAGAGCAGAAGCTGAACGTGCCGGCCCCGGCAGTACGCGAGTTTCTTGGCCGTAGCCGCCGCGCCTACGAGGCCACTGCCGATACCTTCCTGCAAAAGTCTCTGCACAAAGCCAAAACCTACCTCAGCCCGGATGTTCTGAAAGCGCTGTCGGCGCTGCCCACGCTGGGCCTGACCAGCACCATGCACCAGCGTCACCAGGAGGCCTTTCCGCGCGAACCGCGCCTCGTGCAACTCTTCGACCGGTTTGCTACCTATAACGGCTCCGACCCCTACCAAGCGCCGGCTACGCTCAGCCTCATTCCGCACCTGGAGCACGGTTTGGGTGCCTTCTACCCCGAAGGCGGCATCTATGCTATTGCGGAAAGCCTGGTGAAGCTGGCTAGTGAGTTGGGCGTGCAGTTCCGGTACCAGGAGCCGGTAGTAGAAATTCTCACGGCGGGCCCGCGTGTAACCGGCGTACGCACCACCCAGGATGTGTATGATATGAGCTTGGTAGTGAGCAATATGGACGTGGTGCCTACGTACCGCCGCCTGCTGCCCGGCCGCCCGGCCCCCGAGCGCACCTTGCGTCAGCCCCGGTCATCGTCGGCGCTGATTTTCTACTGGGGTATTGGGCGGCGTTTCTCGGAGCTGGGAGTGCACAACATCTTTTTCTCCGACGATTATAAGCGGGAATTTGATGCCATCTTCCAGCAGAAGACAATAGCCGACGACCCTACCGTATACATTAACATCACCTCTGGGCATAGTCCCGCCGATGCTCCGCCTGGCCACGAAAACTGGTTTGTGATGGTCAACGTCCCCCACGACCAGGGCCAGGACTGGTCGGCCTTAGTGCAACGTACCCGCCAAGCCGTGCTAAGTCGCCTGAGCTATGCCCTAGGTACCAACATTGAGCCGCTGATTCGGGCGGAGCACGTGTGGGACCCGCCCGGAATAGAGCTGCGCACTTCCTCGTTTGGGGGGGCGCTGTATGGCAGCTCAAGTAACAACACCCTGGCGGCATTTTTACGCCACCCCAATTTTTCGCGGCAGATAGATGGGCTGTACTTTTGTGGAGGGTCGGTGCACCCTGGCGGTGGTATTCCCCTTTGCCTTCTTTCTGCGCGCATTGTTTCTGATTTAATTGCTACTGGAAAGTAAGAACGGCTGAGCGGGGCAATGCACCAGCATTGCCCCGCTCAGCCGGGCTACTTCCTTGCTGCTTACTGATACGTCTTCATGTCTGATCCAACGCAACACCCTCCGCTCCCGGCCACTGCCGTCCCCGCCTCCGTGCGGAACCTGCGGTTAGCCCAGGGCGTGCTGCTGCTCTTTCACACTACTGGTTTCCTCGGAATGGCCTTCTCCAAAGACCCTTCCTTCTACCTGCAGTTTGTACCATTGAACCTGCTGCTCACCGCCGGGCTGCTATTCGCCTTTCAGCGCGACCGTAGCCCTGCCTTTTGGGGCTTCTGCCTGGTAGTAAGCCTGGTAGGTTTCTTTGTGGAAGTAGTCGGGGTTAGTACCGGCAAGATCTTTGGGCAGTATGAGTACGGAGCCACGCTGGGCCTGAAGTGGCAGCAGACGCCCCTTATCATTGGTCTTAACTGGCTAATGCTCACTTATATGACTGGTGTCCTGGCCTTGCGTTTGCCCTTGCCGGCTTTCCTGCGGGCCGTAGTAGCAGCCCTACTTCTGGTGGGTATGGATGTTTGCTTGGAGCCCGTAGCTGTGCGCTACGACTTCTGGACTTGGCAGTACGATGTAATTCCGCTGCAAAATTTTAAGGGCTGGTTCTTGGTAGCGCTTATCTTGCAAGTGTATTTTAATCGCGTGGAGTTTGACAAGCGTAACGAGCTGGTTCCTTTCGTGTACATGCTGCAACTGCTGTTTTTTTTCGGCTTGAGTATGTTGTTGTAGGCACTAATAGCGTTGAGGTTGAGTTAGCGTGAGGGGATTGAAATCAGCCTAGAATTTTTGATGTTTTCATATGGAGGAAATCTTACTCCACCAACTTCTCGACCGGGCTAACGACATCTTCTGCCAAGTGGGAGTGGGCCTGATACATGAAGAACAGTTAGCCGCTGCCCTCGACCTTACTCCCACGGTATTCCGTGAGCTGTTTGGGAATAAGAGCAACCTACTATACCAGGCTACCCAGCGGAGCATGCAGCGCCAGCGCGCCGAGCACGACCAGTTATTTGCGAACCTGGCTACCCCCGTTGAGTGCTTGCTGGCCCTGCTGCACCATAGCGTACAGGAGTTGCGTCGCTCGCCCCACTACGACTACCACGTGATGCGGGAGCACTACCCCGATTCGTGGGAGCTTCTTCAGCAGCATCTCTACGAGTATTCCTCCCCGCTGCTCACGCGCCTCATTCAAGCAGGTATCCAGGAGGGGCAGTTCCGCGCCGACCTTGATGCTCCCCTGATTGCGCACATCATGCTGGCGCAATTCAATCTCCTGATCGACGAAAAGTTCTTCCCTCCCGATCATACCAACCAGGCGGAAGTGTATCGTAACATCTATCACCACTACGTCCGGGGCCTGTGCACCGACTCCGGGCTTCGCCTGGCATCACCACTCTTCGGCCGTATTTAGCCTGCCTCCTTACGCAGAGGTTGGTATACACAAGCCCGACGGTGGCACCTGCCAAGTAAGCGGGCAGTAGGTTTCTGCTGGCTTATAGGCAGCCCGATACTGCACTTGTGCGTATGGCTAGCAGCGGCTTTGGCCGCTACGAATAGCCTATGCAACAAATCGTGTTTTTTGGCGACTCCCTCACGGCTGGCTACCAGTTGCGCGGTAGCGAGTCGTTTCCTTCTCGTATTCAAGAGAAAATAGATGCGCTCGGCCTGCCGTATAAGGCGCTGAACTACGGTATCAGCGGCGAAACTACCGCCGGTGGGCGCCAGCGCATTGGCTCCGTGCTAGATCGTGTAAATCCCATCGACGTGTTTGTGCTGGAACTAGGTGCCAACGACGCGCTGCGTGGCATTCCGGTGCGCGAAACTTCCCAAAACCTCCAACACATTCTCAATGAGGTGCGCCGCCAGTACCCGCAGGCGCGGATAGTGCTGGTGGGCCTGGAGTTCCCCTTCGACCTAGGACCTTTGGCTAGCCTGGGCGGTGGGCGCTACGGCCACTATGCCCAAGAATTTAAGGCCCTGTTTCGGCAGTTGGCAGAGAAGAACGAAGTTGATTTCGTGCCCTTCCTCCTGCACGGCGTCATTGGGCAGCGCCACCTCAACCTGCCCGATGGTGTGCACCCGAATGCGGAGGGCCAAAAGCTACTGGCAGATAACGTGTGGGCTATACTACGGCCCGTGTTGGAGCGCACTACATAGCCCATGGGGTACTACCCTTAAGGCTTGCTAAAAGCCAAAGTGTTTGCCAGCCAGCAAAGAGAGCTGGACGGTAGCTAACTGTATTTTTCTGCTGGAAACGAACCAAATTCTTTGCCGGGCAATAGCAAAGGATTTTGTGTGTTTGGAGCCTATATAGGCCGCCTACCTTGGAAACGCTACCGTAGCACTGCTGTTCGTGGTTAGGTATTGTAAGCCGCAGGCCCAACAATACGAGTAGCTGGCTAGTATATAGCGCGGCCCTGATCTTCGGACTAGGGCTTCCTATTGCTGTATTTGTGCTGCTCTGTATGCTCTTACCTCTTCTCTTCTCCTACCGACGCCTAGGGCTACCATTGGTGGCAGCCGGCGCACTTCTCAGCGGCTGCGAGCTACTCGAGTTCAGCCCTAACGACCACCGCTCGCCCAACGACAAGCAGGACCTGACGGCCAAAAACCTGGCTGCCTTGGCCGCAACCCCGCTGCCGGCTGGTGACACCCTGCGCTTTGTGTATACGGGGGACTCCCAGCGCTTTTACAACGATGCCAAGGACCTGGTGGCCAGTGTAAACCGTCAAACGGGCGTGCAGTTCATGATTGTGGCCGGCGACATTTCCGACTTTGGTATGGCCCGCGAAATGTGGTGGGTAGACGACCACCTGCGCAACCTAAAAATTCCCTACCTCACCGTCATCGGCAACCACGACCAGGTCGGCAATGGCCGGGAAGCGTACAAAGCCATTTTTGGCCCCCTGAACTACTCGTTTGTGTACGGCGACACGAAGTTCATCATGACCGACACTAACGGCCGCGAGTACAACTTCAACGGTAAGATTCCCGATATGAACTGGGTGCGGCCTCAGTTGCAGGACGCCAGTGTGCGGCGCCACGTCATTATCAGCCACGTGCCGCCCCAGGATGATGACTTTGACCCGGCTGTGCGCGACGCGTACGCTCAAGCGTTGCGCGAGGATCCTCGCTTAGTATTTGAGATGAATGCCCATCGGCACTCATTCAGTGTGGGGCAGCCCTTCAATGATGGGGTCACGTACGTGAACTCCTACGCCTTTGAGCGGCGCAAGTACCTGATTGTGACGGTGTGGGGCGACAAGGAATTTCGGCTTAAAGAAGTGTCTTTCTGATGATACAGCGCATTGTAGTTGCTGCAGCTCTGGCTGCTGCGCCCCTGCTGACATCAGCAGCCCAGGAGCTAGCTACTGCCCCGCCTGATACTACCGGGCAAGTTCGTACGGCCCTTGCCCAACAGCCGGCCCCACTTCCCTGGTACCGTCCTCGCCACGCCGTGGTGCAAACGGGCGGTGGCATTGGTATGGTGGCCGCGGGTGTGGGCTATGGCCTGTGGCGCGACCGAGCCGAGCTGGACGTACTCGTGGGCTACGTACCGAAGAAGCACGCTGGTTCTACCCTCAGCATAGCCACAGCCAAGCTCATGTTCTCGCCCTACCTCATCCCAATAAAGGAACGGTGGCAGCTACGGCCCCTTACCGTAGGGGTTTACTACAGCTACACCCACGGCACCATCAACGACGAGGAGCCGGGTCAGTATACCAAAGGCTACTACTGGTTTTCAACCGACACTCGCATTGGTCCTTTACTGGGCAGCCGGATTACGTATGCGCGTGACCCCAGCCCCCGCGGGCGGGCCCGTAACATTTCGTTCTACTACGAGTTGGGTACCAACGACCTGTACATCTTGAGTTATGCACAGAACCGCCGCGGCCTTTCCCCGGTTGACATTCTCACGCTGAGCTTGGGACTAAAGGCTGACTTTTAAGCTTGGCTAGCTTGTGCTAGCCAAGCAAAGCAAGTTATACATGAGCACACGGTATGCACGGGCAGTATGGATAGGGCTGGCAGGACTAAGTAGCTGCCAATGGGTAGAATATAGCCCCAACCAAACCTATTTGCCCGTAGCAGAGCGTGCCCAAACTGCCCGCAACCTAGCGCGCCTACGGGAAACTGCCTCGCCAAGTACCGATACAGTACGATTCGTGTTCATTGGCGATACTCAGCGGTTTTATGATGAAACCGAACGCTTTGTGCAGAGCGTGAACCAGCAGCGCGGCATCGACTTCGTGTTTGTGGCTGGCGACATCTCCGACTTTGGCCTGACCCGCGAGTTCCGGTGGGTACACCAGCGCCTACAGCAGTTGCGAGTACCCTACCTGACCGTTGTGGGCAACCACGACTTAGTGGGTAACGGGCGCGCCATTTACCAAGCCATGTATGGCCCCCTGAACTACACCTTTCGCTACCAGG